>NZ_ADJN01000053.1:0-1110 GCF_000178095.1 Peptostreptococcus anaerobius 653-L
GAGGCTTGATAGTAGAAAGAGTAATTGAAAATTCCCTTATGTTTGCCAATGAGGAGATAGAAGAACTACTTAAAGTTGCTACTGATACAGAAGAATACAGACAAGCCTATGAAGAAATGATAAATGGAAAAGATATGGAAGATGAAACAGATATTGAGTGAACAGAATAAAAAAACTTAGTTTTTTCAGAAGCTCCCTGCAAGGGCAAAAAGCTTCGCAGAACGCAAAACACCCTTTAGGGTGTATAATTGCGCCCTTAGAAAAACTAAGGGATTTTAGCAAGTATTAAAAAATCCAAAACTTAATAAAAATATACGGATAAAGCAGATAGGAAAAGATACAAAAAATAGCCTGTCTGCTTTTTTCCTTTACCTAAAAACAAATAAAAAATGAAAGGAGCTTATGAAGATGGCAGAAACATTTCACTTTAATATTTCAATGATAAGCAGAGGAAAAAGTAAATCGGCAGTTGCAAGTGCAGCATATATCTCTTGCGAGAAAATCAAAAATGAATGGGACGGAGAAGTTCATGACTATCACAATAAAAAAGGACTTTTACATTCAGAAATTTTCTTGCCGGAGAATGTCCCCATAGCATTAAAAGATAGAACTACCTTATGGAACAGCGTTGAACTAAATGAGAAAGCAAGCAACGCACAGCTTGCAAGAAACTTCATTATCGCTTTACCAAAAGAATTATCTTTTGAAGAAAACAAGAAACTCATTACCGACTTTATACAGGAAAATTTTGTATCAAAAGGAATGATAGCAGACCTTGCAATCCATGATAGAACAAGTGATGATAACAACAATATACATGCTCATATTATGACTACCCTTAGACCAATCAATGAAAAAGGAGAGTGGCAGGCAAAAAGCAAAAAAGAATATGTAATTGATGAAAATGGAGAAAAGATAAAACTAAAAAGCGGGAACTACAAAACAAGAAAAGTAGAGCTGACAGACTGGAACAATAAAGGAAACGCAGAGAAATGGAGAGAGAATTTTGCAAGACTTTGTAATCAGTATTTAGAAAAAAATCATCAAGAAAAGAGAGTGGATCATCGTTCCTACAAAAGGCAAGGGATAGAAGAAATCCCAACCATTCAC
>NZ_ADJN01000052.1:0-537 GCF_000178095.1 Peptostreptococcus anaerobius 653-L
TGCGGGTGTAGCTCAATGGTAGAGTTCTGGCCTTCCAAGCCAGCTGTGAGGGTTCGATCCCCTTCACCCGCTCCATAGAATTGTGGGAGTATAGCTCAGCTGGGAGAGCATCTGCCTTACAAGCAGGGGGTCACAGGTTCGAGCCCTGTTACTCCCACCAAATTCTTAAATAATGCGGCCTGGTAGTTCAGTTGGTTAGAATGCCAGCCTGTCACGCTGGAGGTCGAGGGTTCGAGCCCCTTCCAGGTCGCCATTCAAAAAATAATATGCTGGTGTGGCTCAACGGTAGAGCAGCTGACTTGTAATCAGCAGGTTGTAGGTTCGATTCCTATCACCAGCTCCACGGAGGATTTCCCGAGCGGCCAAAGGGGGCAGACTGTAAATCTGTTGTCACCGACTTCGGTGGTTCGAATCCACCATCCTCCACCAGTAAATAAACTATAATGCGCGGATGTGGCGGAATTGGCAGACGCACTAGACTTAGGATCTAGCGCCTTTGGCGTGGGGGTTCGACTCCCTTCATCCGCACCAAGTTTA
>NZ_ADJN01000051.1:0-851 GCF_000178095.1 Peptostreptococcus anaerobius 653-L
AAATTGTGCTTCGTATACTTTTCCATTTACTACTGCTTCTGTTGTTGCTGGTATTGATGGTTTGTATCCGTTTGCTTTTGTTGTTTTAGAATCTGTTACATTTATTGTTGGTACTGTAACTTTTTCCCATTTGCTGCCTTTTTTAACTAGGACTGAAATTACTTGTTGTTTATCTAATTTTCCTAGTGTTAGGCTTCCCTTAGTTTTATCTGCATCTGTAACTTTAAATGCCACGATGTCATATTTTGTTTTGTCGACTGCCTTTCCATCTTTATCTGTTGTTGGTACGTTTGTGTCATTAGGATTTGTTGGTTCAGTCTTGTTCGCTGGTACGTATGGGATTACGTCTTCGTTTGATTGTTGTGGATTTACAGTAATCTTATTCTTTGAATTAGCTGTTAGTTCTTTTGCTTTTCCTTGAGCATCTTTTCCATTTACTTTTGCTACAAATGGTTTATCATTGTTGTCTTTGACAGTTAGATCTTTATCTTCGGCTGGTGTTACTGTTACTCCATATCCTGCTAACTGATCTTTACCAATTTCTACTGTATTTCCATTTTTGTCTGTTAATTTAACTTTGATGCCATCATGTGCTGGTTTTTCACCTTCTGTGTATGTCATCTTTGTTGGATCTTGAATTACTTCAATTTTTGTTACATTTGTTTTGTCAAATACTGAGCTTATTGCACTTGCTTTAAATTCAGCATTTTTTGTTATTGCTTGATCCCATGGTTTTTCTACATTCCATTTTGCTTCTTTGAAGTTATCTGCCGCTTCTGGTGTTGGGAATTTATCTTTTGCTAGTTTACTGTCTTTAAATACTGCATAAGATTTTCCATATAGACCATTAG
>NZ_ADJN01000050.1:0-90684 GCF_000178095.1 Peptostreptococcus anaerobius 653-L
TTATTGTGGTTTTTTCTGTTATAGACCTAGTCTACAAATATGTCCATTATCTCTTTTTTACTAGTAGCCTTACTTATCTGTTCTATCTTGTTATCATCTCCAAGTATCTTGAACAACTTCTTCATCTCAGCCTGGTTGTTCTCCTTGATAGCTATAAGGGCAACACAGTCAACCATGAACTCATTGTCCCATACTATCGGCTTGCTAAGCTTGGCTATGGATATTACTGGTTTTTTTACATTTTCAGGTAATCCATGAGGTATTGCTACCTTTGACTTAAAGACAAGGGTACCCATGGACTCTCTCTTGTATACACTAAGTATAAATCTCGAGTCTACATAGCCTTTCTCCTGTAACCTTGCAACCATGCTGTCTATCACGTATTCTTTGGATATACCTTCAAAATTTTCATAGATAAATTCTTCAAGGATTATATCACTTAATCTACCCTCACTTGTTTCTGATAGTTTAAGATCGTCGTCTTCTTGACAGCACAAGTTTACAACTTCTTCTATACCATACCCAGAAAGAACTTTTCTGTAATTTATATATGGTATATTCTTGTAATTTATACCAATCGTTCCTACTATACATACAATTTTCTTAGTCTTTTCTATTTCTTCAAGCCTGTTTTCAACACCGATTTCATCCAAAAATCCTACAGGTATAACATTTATATCCAAACCTCTCGTCGATATACTACTGTCTAGTAACTGCTTTAGATTTTTGGCATTTCCATGTCCACTCAAACAAAGGGATATTACAACCTTTTCTCGTTCTTCTTTTTCAATATATTGGTCCTTATTTTCATCACTTGGATTTTTGTTTATCTTATCGCAGTAGTCAGATATATCTTCAAACTTTTTAGATTCTATAGCCGCCATCTTCCCTATTTCCATGGCTAACAAGGTATCTACCCTAGATATAGTCTTGGTCTTTATCTTAAATCTTTTTTCAACTTCATTTCCAATTATGACTAGAGAACCCATGTCTATTAAAATTATAAGTCCATTAGGTGCATTTATAGAGCTTATCTGAGATATACATTTCTCAATTCCCTCTGATGAAGAGGATTCTAGTGGTATTTCAAGACCTATAGTGCATTCTACACCCATAAGGTTGTTGACTACATTGGCCATTTCTATACCAACTTTGCCGTGGGTTACTATCAGTACCTTTACATTTTCCTTGACCTTGTCATCCTTTATGCAGAACTTATTGATATAGTAGGCAAGGTATCCCAACTCATCTTCGGGAATAGATAACTTGGATATATTTTCTGATATACTCGCAATGTACCTAGCCAACTCGTATTCTTCCGGCATAGATGAAGATATCTTAGAAAGACTTGGATTTACTATTTTCTTTCCATTTTTTATCCTTTCTAGAGTATGTTGAATATGTATAGCAAGTGCTGGATACAAGGATGAGTTTATATGCTCATACTGGGTCTTTAACATCTCTATGACCTTCTGCATTATCTCAAATACCTTCTCAGACATCTCACCGTTTATATATGACTTTAGCTCTTCTCTAACTGCTGCAGACCTGTCTAGGATCAACTCATCAAACTTCTTGTCTAACTTTCCAAGGAATATATTTTTTATCTCCTCTTCACTATGGTGGCTGTGACCCAGGATCTTAAGCTCTTTTTCGGCATATTGGTGGATTTCTGATATTGCATTTTTATGCATACCTGTAGATGTTGACTTGAAGTCACTTATATCTATAAATACATCCTCTATCCAAGAGAATACCTCCTTGTCAGAAGACTTTCTAACATAAGACCTCAATGAATCTTCCCCGACAAATACAAAATCTTCCCCGATTTCAATCTTAGAGAATGCCCTAGCACAGGTAACCTGTATATCACTTTTTAGCTGACCTATATTCCCACTACACTTGTAATTCATCAGCTTGTTTATGACATTCTTGGCTATAACAAAGTTTTTATTCACCCTCTTTGCCTCTATTTCAAAGAACTTGAGTATGAGTTTGTACCTTTCTTTTTTTGGTCTCGAATCAAGACTTGGAAGCTCTATTATCATGGGAATCCTTCTCTTAAATGTATTGAGAAGGTCAGAATTTGGGTCTCCAGTTGTGGCACAAATTATCAGGACCTTGGCCTTTCTCTCAGCTGTTGTCTCGCCAAGTCTCCTATATACGCCCCTGTCAATCAAGGAAAATAGGATTTCCTGACCTGTTGATGGTAGCCTATGGACCTCATCTAAAAATAAAATACCACCGTCAGCCCTCTCTACGATACCCTCCTTGGAAGAGTCAGCACCTGTGTAGGCCCCCTTTTGAACACCGAACAAGTGAGCTATAAGCAAGTTGGGATTTTCTGCATAGTCAGCACAGTTAAAAACTATAAATGGACTTCCCTTTTTCTTGAAGCCATTAATTACAGAAAATCTGTACATACACTCAGCCATATCGCTCTTACCAACTCCTGTCGGTCCGTGTATAATTGTGTTGAGTCCATTTGGAGGATACATCATGGCAGACTTGAGTGATGATATCTTTTCCTTAAGACTTCCATCTGCACCTATTAGCCCTTCAAATCCATCCTTTTCGTCAAGCTTGTCTTTTACAACCTTGATCTTGTTGGCGTAATCGCTAGCCTGACTATAGTCTATGCCATCCTTATTTTTTGCCTCTATCTCCTTCATAAGACCTCTTACCTGAGACCTTGATATCACAAAACCATCATCTAGAAGAATATCCGTTATATACCTATCCGTATAATCAGCCTTTGCCAGCATTATCTTTTCCATAACACCTATAATCAGGGCCTTTCTCCTATTATTAGAAGATGCTATATTAGATCTAGTTCTAAGGCTCGTAACCTTACTCCTAGAAATGCCTAGCTTTTGTGCTATCTCTTGGTCAGTTAGAGGATTTTTCTTATCTTCATTTTTTATAATACTCAGTAATTGATCTTCCATAATTACTCCCCCTCTTGTCTTGCTATAAATTATTCTGCATATATATTTATTATCTATTCTACATATATATTATATCTTCAACTTTACTTATAGGCTAAGAACCCTAGTCAACGGACTTTAATGCCTCTAGCATATCCAGTTTCTTTAGTATATGGTTCACAAAAAATCCCAGTACCAACAAAATCCCAACTACTGCTATACAAGGAGCAGTATATACAAATAGACCTATACTTGGATTAAACATTATATTGTCTGGTGGTGCTGAATTGAGGATAATCTTATGAAGTATGCCTCCCATAAATATACCAAATCCAATACCTATAAGAGATAATATTATAGTCTCCCTGTATATATACATGGTCACTTCCTTATTCAAAAATCCTAAGACCTTGACCGTAGATAGTTCACGTATTCTTTCGTCAAGATTGATATTTGTGAGATTGTATAGGATTACAAGAGCCAGAGACAATGACATGACAGTAAGTACAAGCATGACTTGTGTCAGCGAGCCCGTAATAATATCGACTTGAGAAATGACGTTGGTATTTTGCCCTACTCCCCTTACTCCCTTCAAGTTCATAAATCTTGAAGTTACTTCCTTGATATTTTTAGGCGACCTGTCCTTCATTGATACTAGGTAGCTATTTGGTTGAACAAGCTTGCCATAGACCCTTGAGTAGCATTTTGAATCCATAAATACAAAGTGGCCTGCATACATTTCACAGATTCCTCTAACCTTGAGATTATAGTCCTTGTCTTTACTATTCAATTTAAAGCTATCCCCTACTTTTAACTTGAGGATCTCAGCCAATTTTTCAGACACTACAATACCATCTTGACCTAGGTCTAGCTTAGTAGAGTTCTTACGGTCTTTAAGGACAATATATTCCGAGAAGTCATCTCTAGGACTAACCATCAAATTTATATCTTGAGGATCAGATTTTCCTTCTACCTTCTGACTGATTGTCTCTGCATATATAGGAAGGTATCCACTGATATCTTTAGACCTGAGTAGCTTGTCTATAGCAACTTGCTCATCCTTAGTTACCCTATCTTCCTTAGATACAAGGGCATCATACCTGATTATATCCTTAAACTGCCTGTCCTTGACTCCGTTTATAGATGATGCTATACCCAGTCCAGCAAATAATAGGGCTACAGAACCAGCCACACCGAATATAGTCATCAGCATCCTTTGCTTGTAGCGGAAAATATTACGGGCTGTGACCTTGTGGTTAAAGCTCAGTCTTGACCAAACAAAAGTTAGACGCTCCAAAAATATCTTAGAACCCTTGCTTGGTGGCTTTGGTAGGAGTAGCTGTGATGTGGTTTCCTTTAGCTCCTTGTGGGCTATGTAGACTGCTGGAACGACGCTACACATCATAGAACAGATAAATGCAAGGGCAACTATTCTCCAGTCCCAATAGAGACCAATACTTGGCATTGTAGTATCTGCTAGAAGAGATGTAGACAAAATATATGGTATGCCGTACATTCCCAATATAGAACCTAGCAGACTTCCACTTCCACCGGCAAATAGACCATATATGGCAAACTTCTTGATAACATCCCTATCAGTATAGCCCAGGGCCTTTAAAATTCCTGCATTATTGCGCTCTTCATTTACAAACCTAGTCATAGTAGTAATGGTCACTAGGGCAGCAACTAAATATAAGACAAGTGGGAATACATCAGAGACCTTGTTAATACCCATAGATGTAGATTGGACTGTCTTGATTCCGTCCCCTCCTGGTAGGGTCCTCCTAGTATATACTGTATATTTAGGAAGGCTCAAACCATTGACCAAATCCTGTGCATGGCTAAGGTCAGACTTGGCGTCTTTAATTTCTTTAATCGCTTTTTCTTTCTCTACTATATAATCTTGTCTTTTACTGTCCAATTCCTTTTGTGCCTTGCCTATTTCATACCAACCCTTGTCAATTTTAGACTTACCAGCCTGGTATTGGGCCATACCCCTTCTGTATTCTCCCTCTTTGGAAGATATGACGGACCTTGCCCTGTCATATTCAGCTACCCTTGCCATGCCAGATTCATATTCCTTTAGACCAGTCATATACTTTTCATAGGCCGGTTGGAGCTGACTCTTGTCCCCATCAGGTCCTAGACTCTCAGACTTATGGTCGAGGTCTTTCTTCGTGGCATCCAACTGGGCCTTGACTGATACTAATTTGTTACGTGCTTGTTCTACTTGGTCTTTCTGAGAATCCAGGCTAGCTATTGACCTGTCTAGGGATAACTTGGCATCCTTTAATGTCTTACGGCTAATTTCTAACCTGTAACTAGCACTTTTAAGTTCAGCCTTCTTTTGGTTTATAGTATTTTGAGCCTTGTTTAAGCTTGTCTCACCTTGCTTTAATTTATCTTCAGCATCCCTTATCTTGGACTTGCCCTTATTGATATCGTCCTCTACCTTGGACCTTATAGTATCAAGCCTAGCCCTTGGATTATCTGCCAAGGCCTTTTCTAATCTCTCTTTATGGTAGTCTAGTCTCTTAAAATAGTCCTCACTGGATGAGCTGATTTTTCTTAGATCATCAAACCTGAATCTAGCTATCGTATATGTATCCGCTTTAAAGTTGTCCTCTGTAATTAAGCAATATCCATCTAAAGACCCCGAACCCACAGATGAATTTCCCATAGCAGACTTGGATATAATTTCACTAGAATTTACAAATCCACTTATAGTATACTTGCTATCCCTAAGTTGAGACTTGTCTTGGTCTTTTTCAACTAGTTCTATCTTATCTCCCAATTTATATTTATCCATATAAGTTGAGCCCAGGGCAATCTCACCTCTTTTGTCAGGAAACCTACCAGATAATAGGTCAAATTTGGAGATAAATTTAGGCTTTGAAAATGCACGTATAGAGCTTCCAGACCTAGCTATAGTAGCATCTGTAAAATATCCAAACTCTAGATCTCCATTCTTGACCAGACCCTTCAACTCCCTTGTATCGTCTTTGTCAAGACCATAATCGCCGATAACAGCCAGGTCTAGGAGTCTTTGCCTTTCAAAATATGCATCAGACCCCCTATCAATATCAGGACCTGTCACCTTGAGACCTATCAAGGTCATAGAACCCAACATCATCAAGAGCATAATAGAAATAAATCGCCCCTTGCACTGGATAAAGGCCTTGACTATGGATTTATTTAAAGTCTTTTTCATATCATGCCTCCTAGTACTCTAAACTATCTATGCTCTGTGGATTTGGATTTAAGTCTATTGACCTAACTCTTGAGTCATGCATCCTTATAACCCTATCAGCAATCGGTGCTAATGCTACATTGTGGGTAACAATGACCACAGTTGCCCCTTGGTTTTTGGACATATTCTGGAGTATCTTGAGAACCTGCTTACCAGTTTGGTAGTCAAGGGCTCCAGTAGGTTCATCACATAGGAGAATCTTTGGGTTTTTGGCTACTGCACGAGCAATTGCAACCCTCTGCTGCTCGCCACCAGATAGCTGAGACGGAAAATTGTCCAAACGTTCTCCTAGACCCACTGCCAAGAGAGCCTCTTCAGAATCCTGGGCATCTTTTACAATATCAGAAGCTAGTTCAACATTCTCCTTTGCCGTCAAGTTAGGTACTAGATTATAGAATTGAAATACAAATCCTACGTCATTTCTACGGTACAGAGTCAGGTCCCTGTCGTTGAACTTGGCTATATCAACCCCATCGATTATGACCTGGCCCTCATCACAGGTATCCATGCCACCTAGTATGTTTAGGACAGTGGATTTACCGGCACCGGATGCCCCTAGTATCACCACTAGCTCCCCTTTTTCAATCTCAAAATTTATATCGTTATTGGCTATGATCTGGGATTGACCTGAGCAATAGCGTTTGTAGCAGTGCTTCATCTCAATATAGGCCATGTCTACCTCCTTAGATTTATATTTTAAATAGTATCATATTTTGAATTTATTTACACCTAATAATTGCCTTATCTGTAGCAATTGATTTACCTATATTTATCATACCACAAATAACGACAAAAAATAAATTCCTTGTCGTTATTTACATCCATTTCTTTCATATCATTTCTATAAATAAATTATTCAATGGTTCCCAGTAATTCACACTATTTTCCATCATGTTAACTTCTTCTTTAATCCTATCTATTTGCTCTACTATATACTCATTAAGTTCATCAATTCTTTTTGCCTCACCCATTTCTGGCAAAGATGATTTTAACTTAAGTAAATGATCTACTATAGGAACCAGTGATTCTGGTAACATTTCTTCAACTAGTTCAATAAACATCATCGGTGGCTGTGTTTTCTTTTCTATTATCCAATTAGCAGCAAGTAATGGTCTTAGAACATAGAAATACTTTTTTATTCTTACGCTATCTTTCTTTAGATATTCCCTATAATTCGATGTAGCCATGTGTAAATAGTGGTAAATCAATTTTTTAGGATCTAAATAATCAAAGCTTAGCTCTTTTAATCTCTCCGCTTTTTTAGTTTTTTTATAAATAACAGGTGAAGATAACCACTCAAACACTGTAGGATTTGATTTATATAATAATTTTAAGGTCTTACTCAAGTCCCACCCATTAATGTCAAGTACCTCATCAAGCTGCCATTCTATTACATCTCTAGGTGGATTCAACTTTAGATAGTCTTCTTTTTTCCTAATATAAATAAATCTGACATCATAATCACTATCTACTGATTCAAAACCCCAAGCCCTGCTACCTGATTCTACTGCAAGTATTACTTCTACATTCTCTTCTTGTTCTATCTCTTTTATTTTATTCTGTATTAATTCTATCATAGTTTCCTTACCTTTTATTCTAATTTATTTTTTCTAATTTTATTGACCATAAAATCAAAAAGTCATATTCCTTGAATATATAATCTAAGTGCAACAAAAATGATTCATAGTTATCTGATAAAATAGAGTTTGCTAAGAACACTCCTAGAGTATATCTTATGCATCTCTGGACTTTTAGATAATATTTGATCCTATTAAAAGAAATGTTCTAAATACTTTTTGATGTGCTCAACGTTTTCCTTTGAAGAATAGATTACTACTATACCAAATAAAGTATCCCACTGATAGATGAGATTATACCTATCTCCAATAATCCTGTATCGTATATAGCCAACGGACTCTATTTTTCCATTTGTATATTCTTGAATTCTTTTTACTAATTCTACAAAACCATCTTCATCATCACACATGGATGTATCATCATCGTATATAAATATCCAGCGGTCTTTTGTATTAATATGTATTATTTTATAATTGTAATCCATTTATTATTTCCTCTACTATGTTATAAACACCTTTGATCTGATCCGTAAATATAGCTAATCGTATATAATTTATATTTTATTAAAACTCTTCCCCCAAAATATCTAAGTTGAAAAATGGCTTGTCATCATTCTCGTTGGCATTTTTGTACTTATAAAATTCGTTCAACTTCTTTATTATTTTCCTACGAGCCTTGACAACACGATTAATCCCATCATCAGCCCCTCTAACACAATGGATTTTATTCTTGTTGTATTCTAAAAGTGCAGAGTTGTAATAATCATAAGCTCTTAGATACATATCTGGTTCACTTTCTGCCATTTTATAATATGCATTGCCTAGCCTATAAAATAAGTCACCTAAATAGTGCCTGTGTCCCGTACTAAACTCCTCTTTAACTATCTTCTCAGCCTTAATATAAAACTCATTAGAAAGTGCAATGTCCTTATCTACATAATATCCGTGCCTATACATATCACCCAAATACATCGTTGCTTCTGGTGATGGAACAAGTATTGTATATGCTGCAAAACATTGGTAAGCTTTTCTGTAGTTCTTTTCAGTGCCCCTACCCAATAGATAACATTCGCCCAACTTTAATATAGCATGTCCAATATTATCCTTGTCCGCCTTTTTAAAATACCTGAATGCTTTTTTGTAGTCTACATTTCCATATATTTCATCATAGTATAATCTAGCAATTTTATATGAATAACTCGTGTCGTGAGCCTGGTAGTAAAAATCTTTAAAGCATTTTTCCACAAATAGAAAAATCGCCATTGGCATCTTCTTTGTAGTGGTTGCTTCAAACAACTGGTCCGCTAATTCTATAGGAGCCATATTTATTTCTTCTATTTCTGTGTCCATAGCATTATTTATTATTTTTTCGTATTCAACATAGTAGTCAAACTTGTAGAGTCTGTTTCTGATTACCCTATAAGCTATTTCTCTATCCATAAAGGGATAGTCTAAATCTTTGTCTTGTCCGAAATCATAATCGAATAATTTTTTCATAGCGACCTCCTCCCGTCAACTATTTCATTATGTTTTATACAATTTTCTCTAATCTCTTTAATTGCTTTAGGAATTGCCTTTGAGCCCTACCAATCTCTACAACTATCTAAATGGGATCTTGATATTTTAAATGCAAGTCCAGTCCAGTTTGCTAGCGTGCATTTTATTCTTGATATAGCATTTTGCGATATCAAAGACTTATATTCATCATCTGTTAACTGAAACATAAACTGAGATGGAAACCTATTTAGATTTCTTTTTACTTGTTCATTCAAACGCCCTGTCGTAACCTTATATAATTCTGCAAGATCACTATCTAGCATAACATGCTTTCCTATAACTGAGAAAAATTACTGCCTTTCTTGATACATTACTTATAATACGAACTGTATCTTAATTATTGTCCCTTTAAGCATGAAGTTGGAAGATTATATTGTATGGTCCATTTTACACCTCTTTTATTTAAAAAGCGGAACGGCTTGGTTTTCACGCCAGAACCAGTTCCACTTAGTATACTATTTAATTTGGTTTTCGAATTTTTTTGTTTTTTCGAAATACTCATCAAGACACCTATCTAGAAAGCGCTCCACAGCAACCGTTTTAGATTGCCCTGATTCTTCACAGAAACGTTCAAGTTTTTCATTGATTGCTGTTGCCAACTTAATATTTAAAATCTTAGCGTCTTTTTTCTGTCTTGGCACTAGCATCCCTCCTTGTTTGCAAGTTCTGGGAATAACTCCTCTAACTTGTCTTCAAGAGTACCGTTTTTAGCGTGTTCTAGCGTATCACAAAGCTTTATATTATGTTTCTCAATCGTAATTTCGTCACTGAATCCCATGATGTACGCCAAACAGATTCTATAAATAATCTCTGTTGGAGCAAGGCCATATACCTGTTCAGCGAAGATATGGTTCAAACGCTCTTTTACGTCTGGATATAGAGCTTTCATACGTTCACTTTGATATAAACGTTTTACAATTTCGGTGATGTACATACCAGATTTCATATAAAGATCAACGAATGTCTTATCTGGGTCATCAAAACAGCCAGGATTTTCACCTTCAAGACGGTCAACCATATCTTTTACTATAGGCTTAGGTGTAAAGATTTGGTTGGTCTTTTGTGGTGGAATATAGTCAAAGATGTCTTCTTCATTAGCTGAGTCAAAGTAATCCGCAAGTTTAACCTTAAGACCAAGGAATTCTTTCACAGAGTCATTAAATACAATTGGATCAAACAGATGCCCATCAAAGTGCTCTGTAGCTCCAGTTTCCTCATTCTGGTAATCACCGCCATCACGAAGGAATCTAAACTGTTCAAGAGTGATACTTGTAACATCAATAAACACTTGTTCTGGAATAATAAGGTCAAATGTTTCCAATGTTGTATTATCATCACCATAAGCCATTAAGAAAGATGGAATCGTACGAGAGAAGCCACGCAAGTGGTCTTTGATGGAGTCTTCAATAGTACGCTTAGTCTTTTCCTTTTTCTCGGTCTCTACGTCGCGTACAACGGTTTCTCCTGCATCTTTTACCATAGTGTCAATAGTTTCAGACATGCGGTCTTTAAATTCCTGTGAAGCCTCTTTTTGCTTCTCATCGAAGGTGTGATTGATTTTTAACACTTCTTCTTCAGATGTTGCGGCGGCAATCTCGTTTTGTCTATCTGCTTCAATTGAGTTTCTTTCTACCTGATAGTTTCCAAATCCATATTCTAATGTCGATTTAGCAACAGCATTGATTTTGTTCTCAATCTTCTTAGCCGTACGAGAAGACATATCTTCGCCATACTTCTGCGATGCTGTATAAATAATCGGCTTAGTAACTTGCTCTTTGAAAGCTTTTTTAAGCTGTTCAAGCTGTTTTTGTGCTTCAATATCTGCATCTTTTTTAGATTGCTCCGCTGCGGTATCAATGATATCTGTTAAAGTATCTTGTACGTCAACATTATCAAAAATCTTTTCTCCAAAAATCTCTGCAGCCTCTCCAATGACCATTTCATCTGATAATTCAACTTCACCATCTTCATTGATATCCAATTCCTTACCCGTAGAAGGAGTAACCCCTGCAAGTGGGCCTGGATCTTTTGCTGAATCCATTTGCTGAATCATATCAATAACAGCCTGCGGAGCACGGAATACATTACTAACATTCTGGAATAAGAAATTACTCATAAATCCTCTTCGAACAACTTCTTTAGATTTGATTTTTCTTGGAATAGACAACACTTTTGCAGCATCCAATTCAATCATTTCGCCTTCTTCATCCTCACCAATTACAGGGAAGAAGTTTAATAGTTCTCTTACATGGTCTTCACGCGTACCGGTATCTCCTTTACCACCTGATGTATCAGAAGATAAGTCATTAGCAAACGCTTCGAAAATAATCAAAGTTCTTGCTGGATCAAAATCAAATACATAGGCATCTTTCTTACGGAAGAACTCGCTACCATTTGAGAACAAGCATGGATTTTGTGCTCTAAATGCTGCCTGCATATATAATCCTGGACTCTTGATGCTAGAAAGCATCATTACTGCAGTCCATTCTGGAATAGTTACGCCAGTAGTTAACTGACCTACAGAAAGAGTAATCGTCTTTTCATAGGTTTCAATAGCACTTTTTACCTTATCAAAAGATTTTTGTGCTTCTTCACTTTCATCAAGACGGCCATCACCGGCAGCAAGAACAACTTTATAATCCTTAAATACAGGATGTCTTTCAAGTTTCTTTGCCAGTGCCTTTGCACTATCTACACGATTAAGAAGCCACAATGTGTGTTTAAGTTCATTTCTAAGTTCTGGCGTAGAGAACGGGAACTTAGTCTGCATTGTCATAGCATCTAAGAATCTATCTACAGACGAATTATGAACAAAAAAACCACGTTCATTCGTAGCGAAGAACTCGTTTAAATCAAATGCATACTCTTCTGTTTCGCCATTTACTTCTACACCTTGGCTAAGTTCATTACGAATAATTTCACTCATCTGATATGTATACATATTAAGTTTAGGCAAGTTCTCATAAGGGTTTGGATCCCCATCTACTGACTTCCAGTTTGACTTGGCCTTCTGTTCATCAGCATAAGTCCAATTATAAATAGCATTTGTCGGGAACTTGTCATTTGCAAGTGCCTTAAATGGTGTACCAGAAAGATGAAGAGTGTGTTTTCTCTTAATTCTATCAAATGCAATATCTGTTTTATATGTATCAACACCTTCATGTGCTTCATCAATAACTAGCATATCCCATTCCATATGGGCTACTTCTTCAAGTTTATTCAAGTGTCCTCCGAAGTATACGGAACCTTTTAAATCTTGTAGAGAAACAAATTCAATACAACGTTCTCCAACATCCCCTTTAATTATCTCGTCTATGTATTGTCTTCTTGATAACACATGTGGTTGTGTTTTTAATGCATCTACTTCACTAACAAATAAAAATCCGGATTCAAAACCAAGGAACTTGCAGTAATCTTCATACCAGCTGTTTGCGATTGCAGGACGATTAGTAACAATAAGAACTTTTTCAAGCCCCATTCTTTTGGCAAGATCATATACCGTTAATGTCTTTCCAAAACGAGGTTTGGCATTATAAAGGAATTCTCCACGCTCGTGAATTGTAAAATAATCTTGCGCTCGCTCAACAGCTTCATTTTGCTCATTACGAAGTCTGTATGGGATAACACTATCAGTCTTCTTGATACCTCTATTCTCACGGAATTCATCAAGTTTTGACTTAGCTTCAGTAGGACTAATTTGAAACCATTCAGTACCTTTCTGACGTTTAATACCGCATTTTACAAGATATGAGTGAAAATCAGAATCCCTAAAAAGTTCACCAGATCCATCATCAAATGTTGCGTTCTTTGACCATTCGATATGATATTCAACATCAGCTGTATGTGTTTGTTGGCCGATACGTTTTTCAGCGTCTTGTTCTGAATAACCAATTTTTACCCAACCATTATGGCGGGCAATTTCAGGAGTTGTGTAGCAATAAATAATTGGCACAACTTTTTTGCTTGTTTGAATAGTAATTTTAGGTGCCATATTACTCCATCTCCTTTACATTAGTTTCGATAAATGCAACTTCTTCAGCACTTAACCCATATTTTCTATAAAGCTGCAAGTCAATCTCGTGAATTGACTTTGACCAGTCGATATCAGACTTAGATGTAAAGTCCTGTATAGGAACATATTTCCATTTGTCAGCGTTTAAATCTTGTGTTATTTTTAAAATTCCCAATAGAGTTCTTGAAAATTTTGTTTTAATATACTTTAAACATGATTCGGCTTCGTATTTTGTTTTAAATCCGCCAATTCCCAAAAATGTATGCGTAAAACCAGAATTAGGTTCCGTAATTACAGGATTAGTTAAGGTGTCTCCAAATTTGCCACTCCCGTCGGCTTTAGGAGTTATGATTTTAAATAAATCAATGTTTAAATCCTGCATATCTACATATCGTTTATCAATGTACATCTGAGTACGTTTTCCATCCATATTCCCATATATTAAAACGTCGTTTTCATTTTTATCCGTGTGAAAACAATCAAATCCCAATACATTACTTGACATTCGTCTTTCGTGTCCTCGATACTTTTCATAATCTGTAAACAAGTTTTCCGTGTTAAATTTCGAAGCAACAAAAGCTATGTTTGCTATTGTTTTACCCTCATTAAGTTTTACAACTATTTTCTTTAAAATCCCATTCAACTCAGTGCTTGTTGTAAAAGTTCTGATAGCACCAAAAACTTTTGAATCATCACGATACGAAATCGCAACACCACCTTTAATATCGGTATTAGAAAATATCTTTGATGCGTCCTCCTCATATTTAATCACTTTGAAATGTTCGTCGGAAAGCATCTTTTGATTCCATGCTTTAGGAGTTCGACCCGCATTGAATAAAAATCTGGCTGGCGTTATTAATTCAACAATGTCACTAACTTCATAAGCAGCCTCCATAAAAAAATGATATACCGGCAATGCTGTATTACTCTCGCCTTTTCTATCTTCTTGGTAAGGTGGATTTCCAATTGCAAAATCAAATAATTTTTTACTCATACTTTTAACCTCTTTTCTTACAGTCCATAAACAACATTGATCTATTTGAGCGCCAATTATAAATTTTACATGGAACTGCTTCATCTGTTGTCTCTGTTGGTTGTGTATTGTTTTCTTCATATTCAAGAAAATCAAACATTGTCATTTGTTGATTTTCTTCGTATGGTTTCCCTAGTGGAACTGTATCTTTTAGCCCATCCATTTGCCATATATTCCAACTGATAATGTTTGCAATACGTGTCAACATCTTCATTTCTGGTTCATGATCCCATCGCTCAGTAAAATATTCGTAGAACGACAGAAGCACATTTATACGGGCAATCAAGAGATTGTCCCCTTGGTATTCGTAGCCGTAGCAACTCTGTATTGCTCTAATAGCCCATTTCAGCCATTCTTCTTCTGTGGACGTATTTTCGTTTACGACGCGTAGTTTGCGGTCTAAAAATCCGATTCTATTGATTGGCGGTACAATTAACTCACCTGTTGTCGTATCATAACGTGATACTAGGTATGGCGCTTCTCCGCACGTAATCTCAAGCCTGCGTGAATCCACGTATTTCTTCCATGTGCGTTTTCCATCGAAAACTATCTTTTCTTCATTGACAGTCCATGTATTGTCGTCGTTCTCATGATTAAAGACATCTTTACGTCCAAACCACTGCTCATCAGCGTAATTGTTCATTTTGTTACAAATCCATACAGGAGTCATAACTTCAGCCTTTTTACGGGTACGTTCCTGCTGTTCTTCAAGAGTCTTGCTAATACGAGGGCGCAGCTTAAACGCATCCGTCCAATTAAACAATGACAGCTTAATTTGGTTCTTATCGTTGAATCCTGGACCATATTCGCTATAAATGTCTGTAGCCCAGATAATGTTCTTTTTAGTTGATTTATCTTGAAGAAGGATCTTCAAGGTATCCTTTACGGGATACGCGTTAATATCAATCAGTTTATCCATTCATATCTCTCCAAGTCGTTGTGTTCATAAGTCACAACCCTTTCTTGTATTTATCGTAAATATTACTATGCTTATTATACATCATTAATAATGTATCGTCTACACGTTTCATTTTAAAAAATAAAAAGGTTTTCAACTTTATCCTAACTTTCTGTGTTAACCTTTTTTGTATCAAAAAAGGTTCTTATACCTTATTCCGAATTTAGTTTCGTGTTCATAATTTAAGCCATCATCTTTTTTCTTTACTAGGACTTTTGCAACAGCACCACTCTAAGTAGCACACCAACTATTTATTTTTTGAGTTTTAAACTTTGGTAGAAGTCTTGAACTCTTTGTATTTACATAACTATTTGCCTCTATCATTATTATTACACGAACCCCCAAAAGAAGTCTAAAACTATTGCATTTTTACTATCATCAATGCTTAGAAATATTACTCCTCTATTGTTCAATAAAGTTCTTGCTATGTTCAAACGAGAATGCATGAATGAAAGCCATTTTGAATACTTATAACTATCAAATGATGCTATTAAATCATCATTATAAACAAATTCTTTTCCTATGTTATATGGTGGGTCTAGTTTCTTACTGTCTTTGATACAATTAAACTTTTCCTTTGAACTCTGAAACTATTCCTCTGTACTCTGAAACTTTTTATATTTGGGCATAGAAAAAGACGGTATCGATACCGTCTTATAATGAAATTAAATTTTATATTATAACTAGATTTGATTAAATATTTAATTTTTTACATCAAATTCTGCAAATCTACTATATCAATTCCCATAATCCTTAAAATATCAGTAAATGCTACAGTATTAAATTCATTTTGAAATCTTTCAAATATTTTCTTCAACTCTACACTGAATTTTTGAAAATACCTCTTATCAAGTAAAACTTTCAAATAAAATACTGCCACTACAATTCTCTTATTATCATAATTACAACAACCGTAATATCTTGCAATATTTGCAACTCTAACATTCCCAAAATTGGAATTATATAATCTCTCATCATGAGCACATTTATTTCTGACTAAATTGACGATTTTTAATGCTGAGCCAAGGTCTTCGCTTGAAAATCTAGGCATTGATGTTGTATTGTACTGTTTCTTATATTTGTCTGAATAATATTTTGCAATAGTATTTTTATCTGTATCTAATAAAATATCATATAAATGAGCTAAATTGCCGATAGTAAGGTAATTTACTAATACCCATAGTGGCACTGATCCATGTTCTTCTATGTAATGTTTTATTGCACCATTTTTATCAACTTTATCATGAATTGTTTTTGTTAAAATTGATATTTGTTGCAGGACCTTTTTAGGGTTATCATCAACATAATTCTTTATTTCCAAATATGAATTTGGCTTTGGGTATTTTTTTGAAAATTCGTGTGATATTACAGTTTTAAACGAGTTTTCAAAAATCAATATATACTTTAAGAAAAGCATTCTTAACTCTCTGTCAAATAAAAATAGTGCTCTTAATTCATTAAAATGAGTATTTGGTAAATATTGCTCCGGATCTAATGCATTACCCGCAGAATCTTTTTGCAAAAATAAATCTTTATATCCATTAATTACATTATAATAATTTTCTTGTTCTAAAAATCTTTTCGGACGTCCATCTTTAGGTACAATAAGTCCTCTTTTTCTTAAAATTACTAATTGTTGATTAAAAGTTTTATATTCTTTCATACCTATTCTCCATAAAAAAACGGCCAGGGCATCGTATGCTTCCTGACCTAATCTTATGAATAAATTATATATTCCCAATCACTATTTGTCAAGTGCCATTAGCCACTTTTTATCCTCACTATAACTTATTTATTTGTTATAATTATAGCATAATTTCCGTTTTTTGGCTATACTAACTTAATATATAACCGGATACCCCTTCAATAGTAACATGAAATCTTTCTGCTTTTCTATCTATTTAGTTCTATCTGGCTTCCATCAAGGAACGTAAATTCAACCTTTCCATCATGATGAACTGTAAGGTAGTCTACCATGCTAAGCCATATATTTTTATCAAACTCTGTCATCAGTTCCTGCTTTTCAAGTCCTGTATAAAATCCTCTACCTCATCACGCTTGGATTGTTTTTCTATGATAGTTTGCTTGATATCATCTAGCTTTACCTTTGTAGCATTAAACCTATTTACTAGGCTGGTATATCCTATTCCATATTGTTTCTTATTCTTTTAAAAGTTTCCAAATGAATTTCGTGAGTAAAATTTTCTATTAAAATTTCATAGCAATCATCAAAAAACTTTTTTATGCTTTTTTTAGCACCTATATCTGCCATTGTGTATATGATATAAATTCCTTGTAAAATCGCTTTTGTAACCAATGGATCACCTGCTGAATAAGAAATTATCTGGCTGAAGCCAAGATATAGTTCATCCTCCACAGAATAAGTTTGATAAATTATTTTTACATCTTCGTCCTCTTTCAGTATTATAAAATGATTGTCTGTAGATAATAGTTTTCCAAGTAATGATGACATTTTATTTATACACATTATTGCAGTATTTGGATCATTTATGCCAGGGCTTAGGGCCATATTCGCAATTTCAGTTAAGCTTACAATTCCACGGTGATAATCTTCTTCTCTATTATTGTAAGCATTTATTAAAAACAATGGACTTAATTTTTCTTTTAATTCTTTTTTATCATTGTCATCTAACTCACATTGAAATATATTTAATTCTCCTATGCTTTCTCCTTTGATCGTGTACTCACCAATCCTCTTGTTTATAGTAAGTTCTGCTTTTATGCCATTAAGCTCTTTAAAAATCTCATCTGCTTTTATTTCAAATAAATAACCTGAATTCTCAGCTACAATTGATAACTTTGTAGATTCGTCGCCTTTTTCATAATGCTCAGCTTTTTCTCTTTGTTCTACCTCTTTATCAATAAGTTTTTCGCAGTCACTAAATATATATTCAATAATATTTGATATTTTTATATTATCAAGAACCCGTCTTGAGAAAGCTATAAAACTAAGCATTGCAATTATGGCATAGGCTATTCCAAAACTTCCAGCTACAACGTGTTGGTCTGGTCCAAAGTCTTGCAATAGTAGGATACTAATTACTGAATAGAAAAAACCACTTACAAATATACCATATAAACCAAGGACTCCTGTCCTATCTATGAAACTCTGAAGCAATCTAGGTGATATGCTACTGCTATATTTATTAAGTACTGTGACAATAGTTGTAAAACAAAAAATACTTATAGTCAAAAATATTCCAGATATATTAGAAAGGAAATTTACTGAAACTTCAACCGATAGCAATAGTTGTTTGGGAATATAAGATTTAATTGCAAAATATTGATGATCAAAAATCCAAGTAACTAAAAGAAGCGATACTGTTAAAATTATAAATCTTGACATCCTTAAAAAATTCTTATTATTAAAAAACCACAATTTAATTTTGAACAACATACATCAATCCTCCTGTTTTAATATTGTGATTATAAAACTATATTATCATATTATTGAATTTTGTCCAATATGAAATGGTGTATTCATCTTGAAGCTGTCGACAAGCTAAGTGCCTTAAAATAAAACAACTCCCTTTTAACTCCCTTGATATAATTTTAAAAGGTGTACCCCTTGCGATACAAGAGGTACACCGATTTATTATACTACTCCCACTCAATAGTTCCAGGAGGTTTACTAGTGATGTCATAAACAACCCTGTTAACTCCTTCAACTTCATTGATTATCCTGTTACTTATTCTCTCAAGCACTTCATAAGGTATCTTGTACCAGTCTGAAGTCATACCGTCGCTTGATGCAACAGCTCTGATACCTACTAGATAAGCATATGTTCTCTCATCGCCCATTACACCAACTGTCTTAACGTCTGGTAGTGTAGCGAATGCCTGCCATATTTCCTTGTATAGGTCGGCCTTTCTTAGCTCGTCCATGTATACAGCGTCTGCTTCTCTAAGGATATCGCACTTTTCCTTTGTTACTTCACCGATTACCCTGATACCTAGTCCTGGTCCTGGGAATGGGTGTCTAAATATTAGGTTCTCTTCTATACCAAGCTCAAGACCGATCTTTCTTACTTCGTCCTTGAATAGCTCTCTTAGTGGCTCTATTATTTCCTGGAAGTCTACATCTTCAGGTAGTCCTCCAACGTTGTGGTGAGACTTGATAGTTGCTGAATCACCTAGTCCACTCTCTATAACGTCTGGATAGATTGTTCCCTGTACTAAAAAGTCCATCTTTCCCAGCTTGTGAGATTCTTCTTCAAATACTCTGATGAATTCTTCACCGATTATTTTTCTCTTTGCTTCTGGTTCAGTAACACCAGCAAGCTTTCCTAAGAACCTATCTTCTGCATTTA
Source organism: Peptostreptococcus anaerobius 653-L (assembly GCF_000178095.1). Classification (NCBI taxonomy): domain Bacteria; kingdom Bacillati; phylum Bacillota; class Clostridia; order Peptostreptococcales; family Peptostreptococcaceae; genus Peptostreptococcus; species Peptostreptococcus anaerobius. Next base: position 19,646 of record NZ_ADJN01000050.1, read on the forward strand.
CTCTTACAAGGTTCATGCCGAATTTTTCTCTAAATATTCTCTCTACGTCGTCTCCCTCGTTCTTTCTTAGTAGACCGTGGTCAACGAATACGCATGTAAGGTTCTTGCCTATTGCCTTGTGCATTAGGGCAGCAGCTACTGATGAGTCTACTCCTCCTGATAGGGCACAAAGGGCCTTCTTGTCTCCAACCATTGCCTTTATTTCTGCTACCTTGTCATCTATAAATGAGCTAGTAGTCCAGTCTCCTGCTACTTCACACACATTGTATAAGAAGTTCTTTAGGATCTTGTCTCCATCTAGTGAATGTTCAACTTCTGGATGGAACTGTACTCCGTATAGCTTCTTGGCAACGTTCTGCATAGCTGCTACTGGGCAGTTCTTTGTAGTTGCAACTACTTCAAAACCTTCTGGAGCCTGAGATATATAGTCTGTATGACTCATCCATACCTGATTTGTATCTACACCTTCAAATATTGTTGACTGGCCGTAGTCTATGATAGTCTTACCATATTCTCTAGTCATGTTGTCACCCTTTTCAACTGTTCCGCCTAATAGGTGAGCCATCAGCTGGTCTCCGTAGCATATACCTAGGATTGGCACTCCAAGTTCAAATATTTCCTCTGAGATCTTTGGAGAATCTTCAAGGTAGGCACTGTTTGGCCCTCCTGTGAATATTATACCCTTAGGATTCTTTTCCTTTATCTTTTCAATCCCACATGTATATGGAAGTATTTCACAGTATACATTGTTTTCTCTGACTCTTCTAGCTATCAGCTGGTTGTACTGGCCACCAAAGTCTATTACAAGAACTATTTCGTGTTTCATATTGTCTCCCTTCTTATCTTAGCAAGTTCGAATCTGGCTTGTAGCATACTTTTGTATAGTAATCTTCCCTTTCAAGCTTACGAACTATTTTTTTCTCTTTTGATATTTTTTTCGTTGTTTTTATCTTACATAACAATTATTATACCATATTTTTAAGGTTTTTTTGCACAAACTTGTTAATGATTTACAAGTTTTACACATATATATTTATAAAACCTTAACATGCATTAATTATATATTCCATAATTTCCCTCCTTATATAAAATAATGCAACAGGATAGGTCTAAGTCCATCTCCTGTTGCATAATATTTACTTATTTAGTTCCGAATAATCTGTCTCCAGCATCACCAAGACCTGGTACTATGTACTTGTGGTCGTCTAGCTTTTCATCTACTGCTGCAACGTATATGTCTACTTCTGGGTATGCAGCGTGTACTGCTTCTATACCTTCTGGAGCTGCTACAAGGTTTATCATTCTGATATTATTTGCTCCCTTTTCCTTTAGTAACTGGATTGCTGCTGTAGCTGATCCACCTGTTGCTAGCATTGGGTCTACTAGGAATATTTCTCTATCGCCTATATCTTCTGGTAACTTACAGTAATATTCTACAGGTTCGCAAGTAACTGGGTCTCTGTATAGTCCTATATGTCCAACCTTAGCTGCTGGTATTAGGTTTACAAATCCGTCTACCATACCGATTCCTGCTCTTAGGATTGGCACTATAGCTAGCTTCTTACCCTTAAGAATCTTAGCTGTTGTCTTCTGTACAGGAGTCGTAATTTCTATTTCACCTAGTGGTAGGTCCTTAGTTACTTCGTATCCCATCAACATTGTTATTTCTGTTAATAGCTCCCTAAAATCCTTTGATCCTGTTTCTTCCATTCTCATAAGTGTCAACTTGTGCTGGATTAATGGATGGTCTGTAATTATTACTTTGTTCATCTTATCCTCCTGAAATTTTATAATATATTTTTATTTACTATAGCTTACAGATGGTTCTTTTCTATATCCATCATCTTGTCTATTCTAGTCTGGTGTCTTCCACCTTCAAATTCTGAATTTAGGTATGCATCTACTATATCTAGTCCTAGGCCTAATCCAGTAACCCTCTCGCCAAGTGCTATCATGTTGGCATTGTTATGGGCCTTTGTCATTCTAGCTGAGAATGTATCTCCTACTGTTGCACATCTAATACCTCTTACCTTGTTTGCAGCTATTCCTATTCCTATTCCTGTTCCACAAACCAATATTCCACATTCAGTCTCCTTGTTGGCTACTGATGTCGCTGCCTTTAGGGCATAATCTGGATAGTCCACTGATTCTGATGAGTTAACTCCAAAGTCAACTACTTCGTGTCCCAATCCTATAAGGTGTTTTTTGATGGCTTCTTTTAAATTTACTCCGCCATGATCACAAGCTAATGCTATTTTCATTTGCATACCTCCAAGTAATATTTATTTTATGATTCTGTAGCCTGCAGACTTCTTGAGCCTGTTCATAATGGCTACTCCTACATTTTTTTCTTCAAAAGCAACTGAGTAAATGACGTCTACTCCCCTCTTATCTAGGTCTATTAGTCCATCAAATAGTCTCTTGGCTGCTATCTCTTCTGTTTGTCCAAGTGAGAATATTTCTATATCCACTCCATCAAACCTATCCATGTCTATATCCATACACATAAGGCCTGTCTTCTTTCCCATATCGGCATTTTGGCCAACAAGTTCTTTAATCTTGTCCACAAAATCATCACCCTTTAGGTCCACTATATATACCTCTGCCCTAGGTGAGTAGTGGGTATATTTCATGCCTGGTGCCTTGGCCTTGATATTGTCATCCTTATTGAGGATTGACGGGTCTAGTCTAGCATCCCCAAGTACTCCTGCTATCATCTCTAGGGTAACTGAGCCCGGTCTTAGGACTACTGGATAATCTCCTGACACGTCTACTATTGTTGACTCAACCCCATATGTACAAGGGGCTCCTGCCAAAATACCATCCACACGCCCTGTCATATCCCTTATGATATGGTCTGGTCTCGTAGGTGACGGTCTACCTGATATATTGGCTGACGGGGCTGCTATAGGCACTCCTGCTGCCCTGATGATCCTTCTTGCTATCTCATCAGATGGCATCCTTATGGCAACTGTGTCTAGTCCTCCGCTAGTCCTATCTGGTATTATAGGTTTTTTCTTGAATACTATCGTTAGGGGACCCGGCCAAAATTTATCGATCAATATCTTAGCCTTGTCATCCACATATTCAACTAGGTCATACACATCTTCTTTGTCACAAACGTGTACCAACAAGGGATTGTCACTAGGTCTTCCCTTGGCTTCATATATCTTTTGTGCTGCCTTTTCATCTAGGGCGTTGGCTCCTAGACCGTATACTGTTTCAGTGGGAAATATTACTGTCTTTCCCTCTGCTAGCATCTTGGCAAATTCTTCAATTATATCTTGGTCTATATCTTTGGGATCTATTCTCTTTATTCTTGTTTCTACCATGATGAGCCTCCCAATATCATCTTATATACTAGACATTTTTTCTGCCTGGTCTACAGTGATCAATCCATCTATCATTTCGTCTATGTCACCATCTATAAATGAGTCTAGCTTGTATAATGTAAGGTTGATTCTGTGATCAGATACCCTACCCTGTGGGAAGTTGTATGTTCTGATTCTCTCTGACCTATCTCCTGTACCAACCTGGCTCTTTCTTTCAGCAGATATTTCCTTTTGCTGGTCTGCTAGGGCCCTGTCGTATAGTCTAGCCTTAAGTACCTTTAGGGCTTTTTCCTTGTTCTTTAGCTGGGACTTTTCATCCTGGCAAGACACTACTTCGCCTGTAGGTATATGTGTAAGTCTAACAGCTGAGTCTGTAGTATTGACACACTGGCCACCATTTCCTGATGCCCTGAATACGTCAAATCTTAGGTCTTCTGGGTTGATCTGCACTTCAACGTCATCTACCTCTGGAAGAACTGCAACAGTTGCTGTAGATGTATGTATTCTACCACCTGATTCTGTAGTAGGTATTCTCTGGACTCTATGAACTCCTGATTCATACTTTAGTCTTGAGTAAGCTCCCTTACCCTTTATAAGGAATGATACTTCCTTGTAGCCACCAACACCTGTTTCATTTGATGACATTAGAGAAGTCTTCCATCCTTTTCTTTCTGCATACCTAGAGTACATCCTAAATAAGTCTCCAGCAAATAGGGCAGCCTCGTCTCCACCTGCACCACCTCTTATTTCAACGATTACGTTCTTTTCATCGTTAGGGTCCTTTGGTACAAGAAGTAGCTTTAGCTCATCCTCTATATCCACTATCTGAGACTCTGCTTCGGATAGCTCCATCTTTGCTAGCTCTCTTAGGTCCTCGTCACTCTCTTCTTCTAGTATCTGCTTTGATTCTGCTATTGTTTCATTTACTTTTCTATATTCTCTGTACTTCATTACTATTGGTTCAAGCTCTGAATTTTCCTTCATCAGCTTCTGCCATGTTGGCTGGTCACTGATTATCTCAGGGTCTGCAACCTTCTCGCTCAGTTCCTTGTACTTGTCTTCAAGTACCATCAATTTATCAAGCATTTATATCCGCCTTTCTATAACTGAGATGGTTTATTTCGACCATCTTTGCTCTATTTTCTACACAAATTATCAATTTAATATTATAACATAGTTGACTGCTTTTAACAATACAATGGCATAGCTATTGCCATTATTTTTCTTGTGTTAATTCGCAAAGTAAATTCTAGTAAATCCTTGAAAGTATCATTTACACTTTTCATATCCATAAAAAATGGTGGGTAACTAGTAACTAGCCACCTCACCACTATTTTTGTTCTATATAGAATTTTTTTGTGCAAACTTTGCAATCTTCCAAGAACCGTCATCGATCTTGACAAGCCATACCTTCTCTACCTGATCAGTCTGCTTGTTCCTCTTGGTATCCTTATAGGTCTTATTGTAAAACTCACTATACATAGCAGTCTTATCATCTGTCCTAAAGTACTCTATATCGTATTTCACCTTAAATATACAAGTATCCTCTGGTGAAAACACATCTACCTTGTTATTCTTTCTAGGAAATTCAACAAGATCTTCCTTAACTTTGATCTTTTCTATAGACTTAATCTTCATGTCTTTCAGATTTTTAAACATCTTTCCCGTAATCCTAGCTTTCTTGCTATTCAACCTATCATAAAGGATCCATGTCTTATACTTACTCGGCGGCATCAATACTTCGTCTACACTACCACCATCTCTAGTGCTCAATTTCTTGTAGTAGGCATCCAACACATTTTCAGGATATGTATCCTCAAGCTTTACACCCTCTGCCCTGTCCTTGCTATTAGCATAGATTGAACCAGCTACTATTAGGACTACAAAAAATAAAATCGCTATAAGGTGTCTTATCTTCATATTATACCTCTTTATTTGCTATTTTTTCCAAGATGCCCTCTCTGTAATCAAGACTGTGTTAGTTTCTGAATCCACTGTCAAGAAACCATTCCCAATCTCGCCCTCTCTAAATTGTCCACCTTGTTTTATTCTTAGCTTGCCTGACTTGACTCCAGCAACTATAGGTACATGCCCATTTAGGACAGCCCTATCTCCAACTGTAGTTCTGACAATCAGCATTTCTGCTTCTTCTTCAAAAAATATATTGTTAGGAGTGACTACTTTTAGCTTAAACATTAGTCGACACTTCCTTTCGCCTTTCTAACAGCATCTTCAATCGTACCTACGAATAAGAAGGCAGATTCTGGAAGATCGTCGTGCTTTCCTTCAAGGATTTCCTTGAAACCTCTGATTGATTCTTTAACTGGCACATACACACCTGGTATACCTGTAAACTGTTCACCAACTGTAAATGGCTGTGATAGGAATCTCTGTATCTTTCTAGCACGAGCAACTGTTACCTTATCTTCTTCAGATAGTTCGTCCATACCAAGGATTGCTATGATATCCTGTAGTTCCTTGTATCTCTGTAGTATTGACTGAACACCTCTGGCTACTTCATAGTGTTCCTGACCAACTATATTAGGGTCAAGGACTCTAGATGTAGATTCTAGTGGGTCAACCGCTGGATAGATACCTAGAGATGATATCTGTCTTGATAGAACTGTCTTGGCATCAAGATGCGAGAATGTAGTAGCAGGCGCTGGGTCAGTAAGGTCATCGGCTGGCACATATACTGCCTGTACTGATGTGATTGACCCCTTCTTAGTTGATGTGATTCTCTCCTGTAGGGCACCCATCTCTGTTGCTAGTGTTGGCTGGTAACCAACTGCTGATGGCATACGTCCTAGTAGGGCAGACACCTCTGAACCCGCCTGTGTAAATCTGAATATATTGTCTATGAACAGTAGCACGTCCTGACCAGCCTGGTCTCTGAAGTACTCTGCCATTGTAAGTCCTGTTAGGGCAACTCTCATTCTTGCTCCTGGTGGCTCATTCATCTGTCCAAATACCATGGCTGTTTTCTTGATAACACCTGACTCAGTCATTTCACCATATAGGTCGTTACCTTCTCTAGTTCTCTCTCCAACTCCTGAGAATACTGAGATACCACCATGCTGCTTGGCGATGTTGTTGATTAACTCCTGGATTAGGACTGTCTTACCAACTCCAGCACCACCGAATAGACCGATCTTACCACCCTTTAGGTAAGGGGCAAGTAGGTCAACGACCTTGATACCTGTCTCTAGGATCTCAGCCTTTGTCTCTAGTTCATCGTATTTTGGTGCTGGCTTGTGGATTGGAGATACTTCTACATCTGTTGGAGCATCTTTCTGGTCGATAGCCTCACCCAATACGTTAAATACTCTTCCTAGTGTTCCAGTTCCTACTGGTACTGATATAGGAGCTCCTGTGTCTATGACATCCATACCCCTCACTAGTCCATCTGTAGCACTCATGGCTATACACCTTACTGTGTCATTTCCTACGTGCTGGGCTACTTCAGCTACTATAGTCTTGCCATTTAATTCTATTTTCAATGCATTTAGTAGATTTGGTAGGTTTTTTGAATCTTCAAATCTAACGTCCAGTACGGCACCTAGTACCTGTACTATCTTTCCTACATTTGCCATTTTATCCTCCTTACTTTAGGGCTTCAACACCGGCACTGATCTCAGTTATTTCCTGAGTGATAGCGCCCTGTCTAACCCTATTGTAGCTAAGTTCTAGTTTTTGGATCATGTCATTTGCATTGTCTGTAGCAGATTCCATAGCTGTTCTTCTCGCTCCCTGTTCTGATGCATATGACTCTACTATACCACCGTTGATAGTTCCTGATACATATGTAGGTATCAAAAATTCTAGCACTGCCTGTGGTGATGGTAGATATTTTACCCTAGACCTTGAATTTTTAGATCTTTCCTTGATCCTATTGGCCAATTCTTGAGCCTCTTCTTGTTCTTTACGTCTTTGTTCTTGTCTTTCCTTTAGGATTTCTTCACTGATATATATGTTAGGGTCTTGTTCTTCCTGCTCTTCCCTATATCTTTCACCACCGTACTGTAACGGCTCGTCAAACACTAGAGGTAACAACTTTATAGTCTTGGCCTCCTGTGTAAGTGCAGATATAAACTGAGTGTAAGTAAGCAAGACTTCACTGATTTCACCGTCGATAAATCTCTTCATCACTTCATCAGCTATCCTCTTTACGTCTTCATATGAATACTCTTCCACTAGGTCTATCTTATCTATTATTTCTATATTTCTCTTTGCAAAATAGTCACAAGCCTTCTTACCTATAGGTATCACGCAGTCTTCTACTCTTCCCATGTACTTTTCAGCCTCTTTAAAGGCATTTGAGTTGTATCCACCTGCTAGACCCCTATCACCAGCAATGACTATATGACATCTTTTCTTCAATTCTTTTGACACTAAAAACTCACTTCTTACACCCTTTGTATTAATAGATATATCTACTATAGTTTCATAAAGGGTATTGAAGTACTCACTACTGTCCTCTGCAGCCTTCTTAGCCTTTCTCAGCTTAGAAGATGCCACTAGGTGCATGGCATTTGTTATCTGCTTAGTAGAGTTTACACTAGCTATACGAGTCTTTATTGCCTTCATACCAGCTCCTGCCATCTACATACCTCCCTTTTCTGGATTATGCCTAGGCTCTAAACTTAAGCTTATATTCTTCAATTATTCTCTTTAGCTCTTCGTTGAAGTCTTCTGCCTTTAAGATCTTTTCAAGAATTTCTGGGTGTGTAGCATCTATAAAGCTGTACAGACCTTCTTCAAATTCTGCTATTTCATCTAATTCTATGTCAGCAAGTAAGTTGTTGATTACAGCATAGATAATAACAACCTGGTGTTCTACTGTTACTGGCTTGTGTTCTCCCTGCTTTAGGACCTCAACAATTCTCTGACCCTGAGCAAGTCTTCTCTTTGTATCCTCGTCTAGGTCTGAACCGAACTGAGCAAAGGCAGCAAGTTCTCTATACTGTGAATAAGCAAGCTTTAAAGTACCTGCTATCTTCTTCATTGACTTGATCTGGGCTGAACCACCAACTCTTGATACTGATATACCAGGGTCAACCGCTGGTCTTATACCTGAGTAGAATAGCTCTGGCTGTAGGTATATCTGACCGTCAGTGATTGATATAACATTTGTTGGTATATATGCAGCAACGTCACCTGCCTGAGTCTCTATAACTGGTAGGGCTGTCATTGATCCACCACCTAGTTCATCAGATAGCTTGGCTGCTCTTTCTAGTAGTCTTGAATGTAGGTAGAATACGTCACCTGGGTAGGCTTCACGGCCTGGTGGTCTCCTAAGTAGTAGAGACATCTCTCTGTAGGCAACTGCCTGCTTAGAAAGGTCATCATATACTATTAGGACGTGCTTACCATTGTACATAAATTCTTCACCTATTGCAGCACCTGCATATGGAGCAAGATACTGTAGTGGTGCCGATTCTGATGCTGTAGCTGATACTACTATTGTGTAGTCCATAGCACCATGCTCTTCAAGAGTAGAAACTAGCTGGGCAACTGTAGACCTCTTCTGACCTATGGCAACATAGATACAGATTACGTCCTTGTCCTTCTGGTTGATGATAGTATCTACAAGTATAGATGTCTTACCTGTCTGTCTATCACCGATTACTAGCTCTCTCTGTCCTCTACCGATTGGTATCATTGAGTCTATAGACTTGATACCTGTCTGTAAAGGTTCAAATACTGATTTTCTATCCATTATTCCAGGAGCTGGAGCCTCTACTGGTCTTGTCTTATCAGCAGCTATTTCTCCCTTGCCGTCTATAGCCTGTCCAAGAGCATTGACTACACGGCCTATCATAGCATCTCCAACAGGTACTTCTACTATTCTACCTGTCCTCTTTACTATGTCTCCTTCTTTTATATCTGTGTCATCACCAAGTATTACGGCTCCGACAACCTCTTCTTCTAAGTTCAATGCCATACCGAATATGTTTCCAGGAAATTCTAGTAGTTCACCTGACATGGCATTCTCTAAACCATAAACACTAGCGATACCGTCTCCAACGCTTAGGACAGATCCTGTATCAGTTAGTTTAATCTTATTTTCATAATTTTTTATCTGGTTTTTAATTATTGAACTTATTTCTTCTGGTTTTAAGTTCATGAATTCACCACCGTTTCTATGATATTAGGTTAGACAGACTGTTTTTCAAGTCTCTTAGTCTAGACTTGACTGAACCATCTATCTCCTCATTACCTATTCTTACAAGTACACCACCAAGGATGTCCTCATCAATTATATTTTCTAATTTTACACTCTTATTATAAATAGCAGACAGCTTCTGCTCCAACTCTGAAATCTTCTCTGGCTCCAAGGCAACCACTGTAGTAACAGTACCCTCAGCTACATTGTTTTTTTCATTGAAAAGACCCTTATAGGCCATGACAACGCCATCTAGTTCAGTAACTCTCTGGTTGTCTATTAAGACCTTTAAGAAGTTTACACTGTAATCTGAGACCCTTCCCTTGAAAAGTCCATCAACAAGATTTTTCTTTTCTTCAGGCTTTACAAAAGGAGACCTCAATACGTCATACAAGTTATCATTTTCTTTTATAACCTTGTTTAGGTCTGCAATTTCAGAGTACATATCAGATACAATATTCTGCTCGTCTGCTAAATCGAATAAGGCCTCGGCATATCTCTTTGCAACCTGATTTATCATTATCTGACATCTCCTACTTCTTTAATAAATTCGTCTATTAATTCCTTATGCTTGTCGGTATCTATATCCTTTTCTATAACCTTAGATGCTGCCAAAATAGCAATCTCAGATATATCACCCTTGACATCTTCGTATGCCTGCTGTCTTTCTTTCTCTATGTCAAGGCTAGCCTTTTGCTTGATAGCTGATGCTTCATTTCTAGCTTCAAGTATTATCTTTTCAGCTCTCTCATCAGCCCTCTTCTTAGACTTTTCAAGTATTTCTTGACCTTGATTCTTTATCTGATCAAGTTTTTCTTCGTATTCTTCTTTGAACTCTAGTCCTTCTTCAAGTGCCTTGTTACCATCATCAATCTTTTTCTTGATCTCCTGGTCCCTATCATCAATAACCTTTAATACAGGCTTGAATAGTAGACGCTTTAGAACAAAAAATAGGATGATAGTATTGGCTATCGTGAAGAAAAACTCATAGCTCAAACTTACTAACGGTTTGAACTGCATTTTTCACCCTCCTCTAATTTAATCTGGAAACTCTAGATTATATTAAAGCTTGATCCAAGGGTTTACAAATATTAATATGATAGCTATAACTAGACCATATATAGCAGAAGACTCTGTTACGGCCTGTCCAAGTATCATTGTTGATATGATGTCACTCTTTGCTTCTGGCTGGTTACCTACTGCTTCAGCTGCCTTAGCTGCTGCAACACCCTGACCAACTCCGGCACCTACACCTGTCAATACTGCTATACCAGCACCTATTGATGAACCTGCTATCGCTATACCTAATCCTAATCCTTCTAACATTTTTGTTTCCTCCTTATTTTTGAATATAACCACACGATTTAAATTTATTGTATGTGGCACAATTAACTCAGACCTTAAATTTTAGTCTGTTTACCTAATAATCTTTTAATTTCATCTTTAATCTTCAGTTGCACTACTTACAAATACCATAGTCAGCATTGAGAATATAAATGCCTGTAATAGACCAGCAAATATATCAAAATACATATGTAGTGGAACTGGTATTGCAAACTGGCCAATCGGTATTGACAAGTTTGGTATCAATCCTGAGACATAGCCCAATAACTGGTATAATAATAGCATGATAATTGAACCACCTAATATATTACCGAATGGACGGAATGCCAAGGATATGGGTCTTGCTAATTCTCCAATAACGTTTAGTGGCAACAACAATGGCGTTGGCTCTATAAACTCTTTGAAGTAAGAAGGCCCCTTAAATTTAACTCCCATAATATATATAAGAGCAACTGTCATCAAAGCCCAAGCTGCAGTCGTGTCTAGATCTGTAGTTGGTGACCTGAGTCCCAATAAGGTTACGATATCTGACAATGCAAAGAATAATAGTATAGTACCTATATATGAAACCATATTTGGCACCCTAGATATGAATCTTTCACCCATGACACCAGTAACGAAACTTCTAAGGTTTCCTACAGCCCATTCAAGAAAATGCTGTCTCTTGGTTTCTGGGACTGGCTTTAGGTTTCTAGTCAGAATCAACGACATAACGATCAAAAATAGCATAATCAGCCACTGAGTCACTATTGTCTCACTTATCTTAAAGTTACCAATATATATTATGTATTTGGCTTGATACATCGTATTTCTCCTTTCTCTAACCCCTCTTTCTTAGGATTAGTTGTTGCGCCTTGATCACCAGGCTAACACTTATCAGACCGAAAAAAGTAGTAAATACATTGACATATTGCGTTTTGGCCGCAAAAATAAGCACGGCTGCATACATCAAAAGCCTAGCACTATAACCAGCAGTAGCCGTAAGTGCAGCCTTTACCTTTTCCCTTTCAACTAGTCCAATAACATTTCTAGCAATCATAATTAGGGCTACAATCGAAGTCAAACTTCCCAAGAGTAAACCCCCTATTGTCGCAAGGGTCGCCTTCATTATGACTATTAGTACTAAAATACCCAATATATCATAAATTAAAATACCCTGCATTATCTTTTTTAGATCATTTGCTATCTGTTTGTCCAATAAGTTATTCACTCTCCTTTCTCATATAAGACTTCAAGGTTTTGTGAAGATTCATAAAGGCACTCAGTACCCCAATTACAATGAATATCAGGGTGAATATGGGCCTAGTTCCAATTTTTTTATCAATCCAAAGCCCCAACAAGCTACAGCCTAAAATACACACCACCATCGTGATGCCTATCTGGCTCAAAAGGGAAAATCCCTTAGCAAGCTCTGACCATTTATATCTTCCATCCATCTTCTTTACCCACCTTCTAACAAATCATATTCCTTTTAGCATAATTTAATCTTAACTAGTACTTAATTTTTTTTTAAGATTTTGGTCAAATGGTGTTTTGACTGCAATTTAAAATACTTACATAAATTTTAAAAATTTAATAGCTACTATTTTTTCTATTATCTAAGCCTTTGCCTACCATATTCCCAATAATTTTTGCATTATTAGTGATACGCATGTTATAGATACCCAACAAGTAAAACCTAAAACTATTGGTTTACCACCAGTCTTTATAAGTTTTATAATGTCTGTATTAAGTCCTATCGCTGTCATAGCCATGACTATAAAGAATTTACTAAGTGTCTTAAGTGGTAGGAAAAGTTCTTTTGACACACCCATTGACATACATATAGTAGTAACTATACTCGCTAGGACAAAATATATAATAAATCTAGGCAATGCCCTGCTCAAACTAAAGGAATTTTCCTTGCTGTTTTCCTTTTTAGCCCTATTTACAGCCAAGGCTAAAGTTATAGGTATAATAGCAAGTGTCCTCGTAAGCTTAACAGTGACAGCCTTATCAAGTGTCTGTGTTCCCAGGTGATTTATAGCATCCCAAGTTGATGCTGCTGCCGTAACAGATGACGTGTCGTTTACAGCTGTACCTGCAAATATCCCAAATGCATCTCCTGTAACATGGCTAAATCCAAGCGCTGTTCCAAGAGTTGGAAATACAACTGCTGCTATTACATTGAACAAGAAAATTACCGAAATAGCCTGGGCAACTTCTTCATCCACTGCATCTATTACCGGTGCTGTTGCAGCTATTGCTGAACCACCACATATTGATGAACCTACACCTATAAGTATAGATATCTTCTCTGGTATCTTCATAAACTTACACATTAGATAGGAAACAATCAAGGAAGTCGCTATCGTTGTAATAATAATAGGAAGTGACTGTTTACCTGTTTCCATTATGACACTTAAGTTTAGTCCAAAACCAAGAAGTATTACAGCATACTGGAGAACCTTCTTAGATACAAAGCCAATACCCTGTTTAAATGGCCCCTTTTCCTTGATAAATATGGTAATAACCATACCTAGGAGTATACCTATAACAGGTCCACCTATGACTGGGAACATATTTCCCAATATCCAGCTCGGTACTGATATTATTAGACTCAGCACTATACCCTTCCATGTTTTGTTTAGAAATTCCATAATATTACCTCCTCTGAATTATTTTCACTACACTAGTATATCAGATATTTCATTATATGTCTTATATATATATTACTAATTTTCACCTTATTCTAGGTCCAAAATTGCAATATCAATTTTGAAAATTATCTAAAATAATGTAAGGTAGACATATAGTTATTTTCTATAAGTCTACCTTAACAAGTTACATTTTTATTAAATTGTTTTTTAAATTCAGCTTTAAAATCCTAAATCTATGGCATTAAACTTGATTCAGATAATATTTTAAGCAAAATTACATCATACCTGGCATTCCACCTGGTAGTCCTGGCATATCATCGTTTCCTGGTAAGTCTGCAACAGCAGCCTCAGTTGTAAGGAATACTCCTGCTATTGATGCTGCATTCTGAAGGGCTGACCTAGATACCTTAGTTGGGTCTACTATACCAGCCTCTATCATATCTACATACTCCTCATTTAGGGCGTCAAATCCAACCTCAAAATCAGAGTTTATGACGTTCTGTATGATTACTGAACCTTCTAGTCCTGCATTGATAGCTATCTGTCTTAGAGGTTCTTCTAGGGCACGTCTTATAATCTTGGCTCCTAGCTTTTCTTCTCCATCAAGACTATCTACTAGCTTGTCTACTGCTGGTATTATGCTTACAAATGCTGTACCACCACCAGCTACTATACCTTCCTGTACAGCCGCCTTTGTAGCGTTTAGGGCATCCTCTATTCTAAGCTTTCTTTCCTTCATCTCTACTTCTGTAGTAGCTCCAACCTTGACAACTGCTACCCCACCTGACAACTTGGCAAGTCTTTCCATTAGTTTTTCCCTATCAAAGTCTGATGTAGTCTCTTCTATCTGTCTTCTTATCTGGCCAATCCTATTGTTGATTTCTAGTTTGCTACCTTCTCCGGCAACTATAGTTGTTGTCTCCTTGTTTACCTTTACTGTCTGAGCCCTACCTAGCATAGATAGGTCTACTTCCTTTAGGTCAAAGCCTAATTCTGTAGACACATACCTACCTCCAGTTAGGATTGCAAGGTCCTGTAGCATATCTTTTCTTCTATCTCCAAATGCTGGTGCCTTGACAGCAACAACATCGAATGTCCCTCTTAGCTTGTTTACTACCAATGTTGATAGGGCTTCTCCCTCTAGGTCTTCTGCAATTATAAGTAGCTTGCCGCCTGCCTGAACCAACTCTTCAAGTAGTGGTAGGATTTCCTGGATATTTGTTATCTTCTTATCAGTTATAAGTATGTATGGGTTGTCTAGGACTGCCTCCATCTTTTCTACATCGCTTACCATGTAGGCAGATACAAATCCCCTATCAAACTGCATACCCTCTACTGCATCTAACTCTGTAACCATAGACTTAGATTCTTCTATAGTGATAACCCCGTCCTTACCAACTATATTCATGGCCTTGGCTATAAGCTTACCAACCTCTTCATCTCCAGCTGATATAGCACCAACCTGGGCTATCTTCTCTTCTGTGTTTATCTCCTTAGAGTTCTTCTTTAGTTCTCCAACTGCAACATCGACAGCCTTCTGGATACCTCTTCTAAGAAGGATTGGGTTTGATCCAGCTGTAACATTCTTTAGTCCTTCTCTGATTATAGCCTGGGCAAGTACTGTAGCTGTAGTTGTACCGTCTCCTGCTACATCATTAGTCTTTGTTGCAACTTCCTTTACAAGCTGAGCTCCCATGTTCTCAAACTTGTCTTCAAGCTCTATTTCCTTGGCTATAGTCACACCGTCGTTTGTTATAAGTGGTGCACCAAACTTTTTATCTAGTATTACATTTCTTCCCTTAGGTCCTAGTGTAACCTTTACAGTATCTGCTAGCTTGTTTACACCATTTTCTAGGCTAGCCCTAGCATCTTTTGAAAATTTTATCTCTTTAGCCATAATAACCTCCTTATATTATTTAGTCTACCAATACTCCAACTATCTCTTCCTGCTTTAGTACTATAAATTCTTCGCCCTCTATCTTGACGTCAGTACCAGCATACTTGTTGTAGATAACCCTGTCACCTACTTCAACTTCCATCTTTACTTCTTTTCCATCAACTATGCCAGAACCTACAGCTACAACTTCTGCAAACTGAGGAACTTCCTTGGCAGCTCCTGTAAGTATTATCCCGCTTGATGTTTTTTCTTCTGCTTCTACCTTCTTCAATACAAGTCTATCACCTAGTGGCTTTATTTTCATTTTACCTTACCTCCATTTTTAGCACTCTTCTTAATCGATTGCTAATAGTATATAACTCTTATCTTAATTTTTTCTAAACTAAAGTAGGGGTGAGAACAACCTCGCAACCGACTCTAAGAGTCTGACCGCAACGTGTCTAGTTCTGAAATTTTCAAGATCCAACTCCTCAGAATCGTCCTGGTCATCATAGAACTGTTCTTTAATTATGTCTACAGTCTTGGGGTCGTATATAAAGGCATTGACCTCGAAATTGAGCATAAAGCTCCTCAAATCTATATTGGATGAGCCTATTGAGGCTATCTCATCATCTACTATGACCACCTTTGCGTGCAAGAATCCTTTTTCATATAGAAAGACCCTACCACCAGCCCTCAATACTTCTTCAAAATACGAATACGAAGCTATGTTGACTATATAGTGATCGATTTTCTTAGGAAAAATAATCCTCACATCAACTCCTGATAGGGCTGCAGTCTTGATGGCCTTTAAAAGGCTTTCATCAGGTATAAAATACGGGGTCTCTATATACACACACTTTTTAGCCTGGGTTATGGCAGAGAAAAAAGCATAATGTATGTCCTCCCACTTACTATCCGGTCCTGTACCAACTATCTGCATCTGGGTATTACCCCTATAGTCTATCTTTGGTGTGTACTTGTCATCTGTCAATATCTCTCCAGTCGTAAGGTACCAGTCCATCAAGAATATCATCTGAAGCATATAGGTTGCTACACCGTCAATCCTCAGGTGTGAATCCCTCCAATAGCCAAACCTGTCTTCAAGACTCACGTACTCGTCCCCTATATTCAGGCCTCCTGTATAGCCTATTTGACCATCTATAACGGCTATCTTTCTATGGTTCCTGTAGTTGAGCTGGCCTCCTATTAGGGGTAGCTTGGTCGGCAAGAAGGCTGCACACGCTACACCAGCCTGCCTGAGCTCTCTTAGAAAGTCTCTGTGGACCTTAAACCTCCAACAAGCCAAATCATCATAAAGGACCCTGACCCTTACACCCTCACTGGCCTTTTTGATCAAGACATCCTTTATCTGCCTGCCTATCTTAGAATCTTTTATAATAAAATACTCTAGATGGATATGGTCCTTGGCCGACTTCATATCCTCTATTAAACTATAGAATTTTTCTCTACCATCCTTGTAGTAGATAACCTTGTTGTTGCTGGTAAATGGGAACTTGCCCAGATTCAAAAGGAGCCTTACAACCCTTTCCTTGTCCGGACTTGGTCCATCATTAAATAGCTCACCCCTGTCCAATCTCAGCTTTTGACTTGCAACTATATTTTTTGCAACCTCAAAACTCTTAAATATATGTCTCCTGTCTATCCTTTTGTTTCTTTCTTGCGCCTTAAATATCTTGTGCTTTCTTATATTTCTTCCCGATATAACATAGAGTATTATTCCAAAACCCGGAAATAACACGAACATCATCATCCAAGATAGGGTCTTGGATGGATCCCTATTTTCTAGGAGTATATTCATAGCTATCAATATTCCTACCAAATAGGACAATCCTATAAGAACTAAAAAAATCCCGAGAGACATTTTACCACCTACTTACCTATTTCTAGCTCTCTTACATAATAAAATAAATACTGCTGGGCAAATCCAGCATCCTCACCAAATAAGTCTCTTCCATATGCCCTCATTTTTACAAGACTCATATCCTCTGCCCCATAAAACTCCTGCATCACCCTCTTCACCCATACATCTACTGGGAAAGAATCGTACTTTCTCATACCAAATAGGGCTATGCAATCTGCAACCTTGGCACCAACACCCTTAAACTTCATCAATTCCTTGTGGCATATATCAGCCTCCATCTTGATAAAGTCTACCATATCAAGTCCTGACTCAAGCACAGCCTTTGTAGTCTCATATACATACTTATCCCTAAAACCAAGCTTTAAATTCCTAAGGTCTTCAACACTGGCCTTGGATAGCTGGGCTGGACTCGGAAAACTGTAGTAGGTCTTGCCCTTGTATTCTCCTAGGCAGTCACCATAGTTCTCAGATATGTTGTTTATGGCCCTCTGGATCATAGGTATCCTGTTATTTGATGATATTATAAAGGATATAAGCATCTCCCAACCATCCTGCTGTAGGAGTCTGATTCCATGACCAAACTCAGTCGCCTTTAGAAGATTATCATCATGTACCTTTAACTTGTCTATCATTTGACCGTAGTCTCTTCCTAGGTCGAAGTAGTCATACCATATGTTTTCAAAGTCACCTAGATTGGTATTAAGAAGAATTATATCCCCATCTCTTTTAGATATATTTAGGATTTTGCCCATAGCCACACCTGTATATGACCCGTCATCCTCCTTCATCCACCTAAAACACTGACCACAGTCGAATATATGACTTGGCTCAAAATTACTTTGGCCTATTATCTTTATTCCATTTTCTATTTCTTCAATCTCAATATTCTTGTATATCATACTCTTTCCTCATCGCTTAAATTCTAGCATATTTTTAAAAGGCAGTCATACACCTGTACAACTGCCCAAAAACTATCCCTCTATTCTAGCCCTAAATTCTTCGCTATTTAAGACATCTTCTACCCTAGCGTTTACCTCTACAACCTTTAGTCCAGTCATGCTCATCACCTGATCTTCTATTGTAGCCTTTAGGTTAGTGTATATTTCCTTTGCATTTTTTCCGAATTCTAGTATCAGTCTTAGGTCAACTGCCACTTCCTTTTCTCCAACTTCGACGTTTATACCGTCAGTAGACTTACCAATTCTTCCACCAAAGGCACCTCCGCCACTTCTTACAACAGCTACACCATCAACTCCATCAAGGGCAACTTCAACTATCTTTTCTATTACCTGTTCACCGAATGTTAGAACACTTCTGTGTTCTATCTCTTCATTGTTAAAATCCTTCTGAATATCATTTGCCATAACAATTCTCCTTTCAAGTTACTAATACAAGTTATTAAACCAAGTTTTAAAATATAAATTTCAAATCTAGTTTTCAAATTTCTCCAATACTACTTGAACTTTCTGATCAAAAAATCCAAAACATTCCAAACTCTTGGATTGTCATCTAGTAATTGACCTATTATATTTGCAACAAATACTATAAGACTTATAAGTAGGGCCTTAGCAAAGCCTAATATAAGTATCATAATTCCTATAAATAATCCTACCAAGGTTGCCTTAAAGGTATTTGGCTTTCTATAAGAAGTCCTCACTATATAATCTCCTATTTCTTTTACCATCCTGTCCCACTGACTATCAGGTCTTTTAAATGGATCTTTTTCTTCAACATATATCTTTTTGGATTTTTTTTGCTTAGATTTTTTGGATTTAGCTTCCTCGTATATATCATCATATATATCCTTGTAGTAGTCATCGTAAACATCCTCGTCATAAACTGAGTAGTCATCCGAGGATTCATATATTATCTTTGGCTGAGCCTTTACTAGCTTGTCCGCCTCATCCTTTTTAGCCGACTTACTGCCTTCAGAAATGACTATATCCACGTCGTCAAAATCTTCTATATGGTATTTTTCATCCGCCACCTTAGTCACCTCCTATTTAACCCTGCTGATTTTTTTATTGTATGTTTTCTTTGTATCTGACTTGTCCTTCTTGTCACTTATATCCTTCTTATCTATAGGATAAAACTTCATATCTAATTTCTCTATTCTAAATCCTAAGAGTTGCTCTAGACTAGCATGGACATCCTCCTGTGCTGACTTAAATAGGCCATCTAGCCCCTCCTCATCTACTATAGAATATATATCTTCATCAAATCCACACTTGGCAAAAATAGCTAAGTTTATATGGTTTGCTGAAGGCTTTTTTATGCTGACCTTTACAGACTTTTCCTTGATGTAGTCATAGTCCTTCAAAGAAAATAGGACTGTGTTTTTTATTGACCTATCAGATAATCTAATAGTCCCATCATTGTCAGTCAATGCCAAGTAGGACTGGTCTGATTTTTGGAATACCACAAGGACCATCCTCAAAATGACGATGAATATGGCAAGTCCCACCAAGTACGGCAGGTAGCCCCTGAAATTAAATGAGTCTATAGTCCAACTCATGGCATTTTCCGGTGTCAAGGCCAAATACATAAGTCCCATCAGACCTACGATATAAAGCGAATATATAACGAATAATATTTTTTTAAAACGAGACATTTATACACCTCTCAATCAACAATATAAATATGTACTTCAGAATACACATTTTAGTTATAGTCTGCGTATTATAAAATAAATAATATCAATATAAGTTTACCATACCCTGAAAATAATTACTATATAAAAAGTCGGAAAATTAAAAGCCTCCTGAGAAACTTATCCCCAAGAGGCCAAAATTTATTACTTATTGTTTTTAAATTCTCTACTTCCAGGCTTTACAAGGTCTATCTTGCCTTCCTCACATAGTGGGCATGCATCTGATTCATACACCTGTATATCTAGGTCAATAGCTGAATATATAGGCATTCCTATATCTTCCTTTGTTCTGTTGGCTATACAAGCAACGCCTATAACTTCTCCACCAAGGTCTTCTAAGACTTTCTTAGTTTCCTTTGTAGACTTACCTGTAGTTACAACGTCCTCTGCTATTATGATTTTAGCTCCTGGCTTTACTTCAAAGCCTCTTCTAAGCTCCATCACATTGTCTTTTCTCTCAGTGAATACAGCTTCTTTTCCTAGCTGTCTACCTAATTCATAAGATACTACTACACCACCCATAGCTGGTCCTACTACTAGGTCTATATCTAGGTCCTTTATCTTGTCTAGAACTAGGCTAAGCACCTTGGCTGCCTGGTCTGGGTATCTTAGGACCTTGGCACACTGTACATATCTGTTTGAGTGCTTTCCTGATGATAGTAAAAAGTGTCCTTCTAGTAGTGCATTGCATTCTTTTAGTATTTCTATTACATCTATATTTGACATTGTTTAATTCCTCTCCATTTAACTTATACAAATTATTTTTCAACTTAAGCTCTTACTATTCTGAATAGACTACAATTTCCAACCATTATATGTCTATTGGGCCTAAGTTCAATTAATATTTTACTTATATAATGCCCCTGATCTGGTCAAGGCTTGCGATATTATTTTCGTCCATATACTTATTTAGGTCTCTGATTATATCCTGTCCTATCCTCGGGTTTACAAAGTTGGCTGTACCAACCTGCACACATGTAGCTCCTGCCATGATAAACTCTATCACATCATTAGCATCCATGATTCCGCCCATACCAACTACTGGTATTGTAACTGCCTTGGCTACCTCATATACCATCCTAAGCGCTATAGGCTTGATAGCTGGTCCAGATAGACCAGCGGTAACATTATTAAATACTGGCTTTTTATTCCTTATATCTATTGCCATAGCCTTAAAGGTATTTACAAGCGAAATAGCGTCTGCTCCCTCTTCTTGGCAGGCAATTGCCATGGCTACTATGTCCTCTGCATTAGGAGACAACTTGACCATAAGAGGCTTTGTAGTAGCCTTCTTGACAGCTCTGACTACCTCTCTAGCTACCTCTGACTTGATACCATATGCCATACCCCCATGCTTTACATTAGGGCATGATATATTCAGTTCTATCATATCAAAGTCTTTTCCTTCAAGGAGTTCTGCACCCTTGACATAGTCTTCAAGGCAGCCACCACCAAGGTTTACTATCCTACAAAGGTCAAGCTTTGAAAAATTATCAAGTTCTTTCTCTATAAAACCTTCAACTCCCGGATTTTCTAGGCCTACGCTGTTCATCATACCAGATGGCGTCTCATGGACCCTCATACCCTCGTTACCAGGTCTAGCCTCAAGAGTAAGTCCCTTTGAAGATACTCCTCCCAAGACTGATATATCATATATTTCGTTGTATTCTCTACCAAATCCAAATGTTCCTGAGGCCATTATAATAGGATTTTTCAATTCTTTACCACATAGGTTCACTCTCAAATCTGCCATTATAAGATCACATCCTCTCCCCAGAATACCGGACCATCCTTACAAGTCTTCTTGTTGCCTGAATGAGTCTTGCATGTACACACTAGACAGGCCCCAACACCACAAGCCATGTGGTTTTCTAGGGATACCTGTATCCTAGTCTTTGTCCCTTCAGTCATTTCAAGTAGCTTTTTAAGCATTGGAGTAGGTCCGCAAGCTAGTATATAGTCATACTTCTCTACATTCAATATGTCCGTAATAAGTGTATCACCACTCGTTGTGTAGACATTGCTTGTCACTTTTCCAAACTCTTCTTCAAGTATTGGTCTTTCCCTAAAACCAAGATAGGCATCACAGTTTTCTATGTTTTCTCCTACCATGTATAGTGGAGCTATTCCTATTCCCCCACCTACTAGGGCAACTTTTCCCTCTACCTTTTCAAATCCATTACCATAAGGGCCTTCCATCTTTATAGGGTCTCCCTTTTTTAGGTTGGATATGATGTTAGTACCAGCTCCTACTAGCTTGTATAAGAAGCTAATACCGTCTTCTTCTATTCTATATATACTTATAGGCCTTGATAGGAGCGGGAACTTGTCCCAAGCTCTGAGCATATAAAATTGCCCCATCTTGGCTTCAAATTCCCCACCTACTTTCAGGTAGTACATTCCCTCGCCTACGTACTCATTTTCTAATACTCTATATTCCATTAGTCAACCACCTTACATCCCAATAATTTCATGATCAGAGCCATTCTTACATACATACCATATTCTGCCTGTTCAAAATATTTAGCTCTAGGATCCTCGTCTACTTCTACAGATATCTCATTTACCCTTGGAAGTGGATGCAGTACCATCATGTCGTCCTTTGCTAGGCTCATCTTGTCTGTATCTAGTATGTAGCTATCCTTAAGTCTTTCATACTGCTGAGGATCGTCAAATCTCTCTCTTTGTACCCTCGTCATATACAGTACGTCACACTTAGCCATAGCTTCTTCTAGGCTAGTGGTTTCTTCATACTCTACATTGCTTATTTGTTCTTTTACATAGTCTGGCATCTCAAGCTCTTTTGGTGCTATAAATATAAACTTAATACCAGTATACCTAGACATAGCCTTTGCTAGTGAGTGAACTGTACGTCCATACTTTAAGTCACCACACATACCAATTGTCATATTGTCTAGAGACCCCCTGTTGGCCTTAATTGTGATAAGGTCAGTCAAGGTCTGAGTAGGGTGCTGGTTTTTGCCATCCCCTGCATTTATAAATGGTTTTTTAGATGCTCTTGATGCTATATTTGCCGCACCAGATTCAAAGTGTCTCATAGCTATAATGTCAACATAGTTACCTACAATTGTTATAGTGTCCTCTAGAGACTCACCCTTTGAAACAGAAGAAGCGCTAGGATCAGAAAACCCTATTATTCTTCCACCTAATCTGTTCATGGCTGCTTCAAAACTTAGTCTTGTTCTAGTTGAAGGCTCATAAAAAAGAGTGGCTAATAGTTTCCCTTCGCACACTCTTGTATAGTCTTCTGGAGTCTTCTTAATCTTCATGCCCAAGTCCAGTATAGAATCAATCTCCTCTACAGTAAAATCGTCTGGCTGAACTAGATGTCTGTTCTCCAACATATTCATTTCCTCCTTTTCGGCCTCACAGGACCCAATTAAAGTGTCAAAAGATTTTTATATTGTCATAAATATTTCTCTTGGTAAAAAGAATATCACTTATAGGCCCAATTGTCAATAGTTATCAGTTTTTTTGCAAATTAATAGAGTGCCCATAAAATGGGCACTCTATCGATTATTATTTTAGATTGTAAAATTAATTGTTTTTCTTTGAAGGGTCACCCTTACAACCTCCACATCCTGTACCGCAATTACAAGCACCCTTAGACTTGACCTTCTTGAAGGCCAAAACAGCTGCTACAATAACTATTGCAAGGACTATTCCTGTTGATAAATTCATATTGTTCCTCCCTTCACCGCTTTTATATTTTATTTTTACCCACCCTAGGAAAGAATAAGCAGGTTATTGATAATTTATATCAATAGATTTTGTGCATCTTCTTTTAACATTATGGGTCATACTAGGCCGAGTAAATTTCTAATTATTTATTTTATTTGTATGCTTATACCTAAGACTAAGCAACCTTTTCATTTTCATCTACAGAACTCTTGGCTACTGCACCTGTATACTTATTCTTTCTAAACATCATATATAGCATACCAACTAGTAATATAGCTGCTATCACAGTCCACACTCCAACCGGCTTGCCTAGGAACAAGACTGAACCAAACTGGTTTACTATTAGGGCTACTGCATAGGCAAAACTTAACTGGTAAGCAACTGTTGCCCATGTCCACTTAGCAGAATTCATCTCTTCCCTTATTGCACCTGTGGCAGCAAAACAAGGCACGCATAGCTGGTTGAATATCATAAAGCTAAGTGCTGACACGCCTGTGAATATTGACGAAGCATATGCTATAACACCTGCTGTATCAGGACCCGCATCTGCAAGGCCTGCAACTACACCAAATGTACCTACAACTACTTCCTTGGCAACTAGGCCTGTTATTGTAGCAATTGCTGATGCCCAATTACCAAATCCAAGAGGTGCAAATATAGGTGCCACTGCCCTACCTATAGCCTCAAGTATTGACTTAGAGTCCTTTGAGAATTCAACAAACTCAAAACTAGTAGATATATTCTGTAAGAACCAGATTACAATTGTAGCAAGTAAAATTATAGTACCTGCCTTTACTATAAAGGCCTTCACCCTGTCCCAAACACTTCTTAGGACGTTGTATACTGTAGGTATATGGTATTCAGGCAACTCCATTACAAAGGGAGCTGGATCACCTGCAAATGCCTTAGTCTTCTTAAGCATTAGACCTGATGCTATTACTGCTAGTATTCCTGTAAAGTAACACACTGGTGCAAACCACCATCCCTTAGGGCCGGCAAATACTGAAGCTGAAAATAGGGCTATAACCTCTGTCTTGGCCCCACAAGGCATGAAAGATGCAACCATTATAGTCATTCTTCTGTCATTGTCGTTTTCTATAGTTCTAGTAGCCATGACACCTGGTACTGAGCAACCTGTACCTATCAAGATAGGTATAAATGACTTACCTGATAGACCAAACTTCCTAAATATCCTGTCTAGAATAAAGGCTATTCTTGACATATATCCTACATCTTCTAGGATAGCCATAAATACGTACAGAGTTGCTATAATTGGCAAGAATCCAAGGACAGCACCTACACCGCCTACTATACCGTTTACTACTAGACTTATTAACCAAGGAGCAACATTTGCCCCCTCCATGGCTGTCTGGATGTTTCCACCAATGATTTCTCCAAAGAAAACATCATTTACCCAGTCAGTAACTGGGCCACCTACCACTCTCACTGATACCCAATATATAAAGAACATAATTACCGCAAATATTGGTAGGGCAAGAAACCTATTTGTAAGCCATCTATCGGCCTTATCACTTGCTGTTAGACCACTTCTTCCCTTTTTAACTGTTTGGGCAACCAATTCAGATATGTAAGTATATCTGGCATCAGTGATTATACCCTCACCATCATCATCAAACTCTTCTTCAGCCTTTGCGATTATTTCATTTACATCATTTCTCTCTATTTTGCTAAGGTTCAAATTGCGAGTAGCCTTGTCATCTCCTTCAAACAATTTTACTGAATACCATCTCTTAAACTCTGAGTTGGATATTGAAGCTACTCTCTTTTCTATATCAACCAACATATCTTCAAGATCACCATCAAAAACATTGATATGTTTGTGTGGATCTTTGGCCCTCTTGATAGATAGTTCTATTACCTTATCTATGTTTTTACCCTTTAGGGCTGATATCTCAACAACCGGACAGTCCAAACTCTGACTTAGCTTGACTATGTCTATTGAGTCATTGTTCTTCTCTACTATATCCATCATATTCAATGCAAGTATCATAGGTATACCTATTTCTGATAGCTGTGTTGATAGATACAAGTTTCTTTCTATATTAGAAGCATCGACCACGTTTACTATTACATCTGGTTTTTCTTTTAGTAAGTACTCTCTACTTACAACTTCCTCCAATGTATATGGTGAAAGTGAATAAATACCAGGTAAGTCGGTGATATTTACTTCCTTATCCTTCTTGTATACCCCTGTCTTCTTCTCTACTGTAACGCCTGGCCAGTTACCAACATACTGGTTTGAACCTGTAAGGGCGTTAAATAATGTAGACTTTCCGCTGTTTGGATTACCAGCTAAAGCTATTGTAATGCTCATAATGCTCCCCTTTCTTTAATTAATATGATTCCCAATAACAATATTTTATACACTACTAAACAAGCTATAATATATAACAAGCAATTTATATTAGCTTATCCTTGCTCGTATGTATAATTCCCTTTTTAAAATATATGAATTTTTGCATAAACTTACAATAAGCATTTGATATGCTTTTTTCATTGACTGATTACAAAAATGCTATGGACCAACAAATTCTATAAGCCAATAAAACTAATAGACATATTCTACTTTTGAATAAGATCTATTTCGACGCACTCAGCATCTTCTTTTCTAAGACTAAGTTCATAACCCCTCAAAGAAATCTGAACAGGATCACCCAGTGGTGCAACCTTCCTGATATAAAGTTCGGAATTCTTTGTAATCCCCATATCCATTATTCTTCTCTTAAGCGGGCCTGCACCATGTATCTTTTTGACAACATAGTAGCATCCAACACTTGCTTCTCTTAAAGTAGCCATACTCTCTCCTCCTAAAAACTTAATATATTTTTATAATTATCGCTTAGCAGATATCCTTACTAATAATAATTAATCTCAATAAATGAATAAAATAATACAGTTGCCCATATTATTAACTCTCAAGATATGTAACTTTATCAAGATGTGTGAGTTTATATGATAAATTACACACTAAAAAAACACTAGGCTGGCACAACCATTATCTTCCTAGCTATATCTTGACCTATACCAACCCTACTATCTTTTACATTAACTATTAGGTTACCCTGATTTTCTGAAATTACAGTAACGCTTGCATCTTCCACAAAACCCATATTAGCAAGAAGCTTTTTCTGGTCACCACTTATTTTAACTTTTTTAATTTTCATCAATACCCCTATTGGAGCAATAGATAGATTCATTAGATACCCCCCTGTATAATATGTTTATATAACATAGTAAATTGTCATTCTTAATCGATTCTTATTAACAATTTCTGGTGTTCTTAATTATAATACTAAATTAATATCAATTTTCATATAATTATAATGACCATATTAAAATTATAATTCAAATTGTCTCCATTGTCAATAAGATATCTATTATTTGAACCATGTATTAATACTTATTATCCATTATTATTGATTGTTTGTGACTTTAAATGATTCTTTGTGACTTTAAATGATTCTTTGTAATATTTTTAAAAAATAAAAGCTGCCGAAAATTCGGCAGCTTTTTTATTAAGTTGTATATATTAATTTTGCTTAATGGCTCTTATATTAATAAGCCCTTTTTATGTATTTTGAAATATTTATATTTTTTATCTTAGTACCAACCTCTAAGCTTCATAGCTGTAGCAACTTTCTTTACAGAGTTCATGTAAGCTGACTCTCTCATTGTTACGCCATATTCTTCCTTTATAGCCCATAGAGCTTCGAAAGCCTTAACCATAGCTTCGTCTTCCTTCTGTTCTACTTCAGCTTCTGACCAGTAGTATCCGTATAGGTTCTGTACCCATTCGAAATAAGAAACAGTAACACCACCAGCATTTGTTAAGATGTCTGGAGTAAGAACTATTCCCTTTCTGTTAAGAACTTCGTCACCTTCTGGAGTAGTAGGTCCATTAGCGGCCTCACAAACTAGCTTAGCCTGGATCTTTTCAGCAACTTCTGCAGTTATAGCATTTTCAAGGGCAGCTGGAACAACAACGTCTACCTGAGAAGACCAGAATTCATCCATAGATATCATCTTAGCACCTGGGAAATCAACTAGGCTACCCTTTTCAGCTCTGTAATCCCACATATCCTGGAAATCTAGTCCATCTTCTTTAAATATAGCATATGGTCCAACTTCTTTACACCATTCAGCAAGAGCAACAACTTTTCCGCCTAACTTCTGGATGTTCTTAACTGTGAAAGCACCAACGTTACCGAATCCCTGTACAGCAACATTTGCATGCTTCATGTCTATACCCATCTTCTTAGCAGCTTCTCTAATTGTTACAGCAACACCGTATCCAGTAGCTTCGTTTCTTCCTAGTGATCCACCGAATTCAACTGGCTTACCAGTTAAAGTACCTATAGCAGAAACACCTGTTAATTTATTATATTCGTCAACCATCCATGACATTATCTTACCATTTGTATTTACGTCTGGAGCTGGAACGTCAACCTTTTCACCGATTAACTTGTAGATACCGTCGATGTATCCTCTTGATAATCTTTCTAATTCACCTTCAGATAATTCAGATGGGTCAACTATGATACCACCCTTACCACCACCGTAAGGAATACCTGTAGTTGAGCACTTGAATGTCATCCATATAGAAAGTGCCTTTACTTCTTCTAGAGATACGTTTGGATGGAATCTGATTCCTCCCTTTGTTGGACCTACAGCGTCATTATGCTGAGATCTGAATCCCTTGAATACCTTTATAGAACCATCATCCATTTTAACTGGTATGTTAACTTCGATAACTCTTCTTGGTTCTTTTAATAGTTCGTAAACCTGTGGTTCCATTCCTAATTTATCACAAGCGTTCTTTACCTGAGCCTGTGCCATTTCAAATACATTTGCCATTTTTAAGCCTCCTTAAAATTATTAAGATACTATAGTTATCCAGGTAAATATTGCCTCACTAAGTATTTGGTAACATTTTCCTGTTCACATAAAGATTATAACACATATATAGTCAATAGTGTACTATAATTTAGAATTTAACATAAAATTTAATTTTTTTTAATTTTAGGAACAATATATTTCTTTTTTCGTAAAATTCAAATAATTAAGTCGTTCTTACAACTTTTACTTTTATTCTCACACCTTATTTCTAAATCGTGTTGAATAAAGAAACTCGCATATTGTTGTAAATTAAGTTATTTTTCGACAAATATTCTATGTCAATTAGCAACGATAAGAACATTTAACTTTGAAAGTGACATATCCTGTCTGGTCTATTTTTATGAATTATAATATTCATTTCTAGATTAGTACTTGTTATTTTTTAATCAATTATTTTAATCGGGATCCCTAATCGAAAAATCTTTAAAAGAAAGCAAAAAAAACACCCTAAGAATAATCTCAGGGTGCTGAATAATTTTTAATTATTATTCTGGCTGAGGAGCGTCAACTGGACAAACACCAGCGCATGAACCACAGTCTATGCAAGCAGATGCGTCTATTGAATAGATATCTCCGTCAGATATACAAGATACTGGACATTCAGCAGCACATGCTCCACAAGCGATACAAGAATCTTTAATTACGTAAGCCATTTCTAAATCCTCCATTTTTCGATAAATATATTTTCTTTACAAACTTATTATAACATCAAGAGGGACTTTTTGCAATTGATTTATTAGTTTTTTTTATTTTATTTTTTATTTTTGTTTTACATTGAAATTTCAGTATTATTTATTTATATATTTAAATATATCCCCCACATCTTCCTTTCAATTGATAATATATATTAATAAATTCTTTTTATCATTTCATCTTATTAAACCTCCACTTCTCCACCACAAAATTTACTACTTTCTTCTTTTATGTGTTTATTTTTAAAAATATTCCCACATCTTTATTTGCAATAATTTCCTTGTTTTTGTTGATATTTAAGCCTTCTTGGGGTATAATAATCTTGTCAACAAAGTAAATTATAATTTATGTTGTAAAAAAATATATTATTACAGGAGGTAATTATTGTGAATAAGGCAGAATTAGTTGCTAAGATTGCAGAAAAAAGTAACTTAACAAAGAAAGAAAGTGAACTTGCATTAAATGCATTTATGGATGTTGTAGAAGAAACTCTAGTAGCAGGAGAAAAAGTTCAGTTAGTAGGTTTTGGTACTTTTGAAACTAGAGAAAGAGCTGCTAGATCAGGTAGAAACCCAAGAAAGCCAGACGAAACTATAGAAATACCTGCATCAAAGGCACCAGTATTCAAGGCTGGTAAGGGTCTTAAGGAATTAGTAAACAAATAATAGTTGATTCGCATAAAGCAAAAATGGTATTGGTCATAAGATCAGTACTATTTTTTTATTCACATTAATTAACTTCTTTTTAAAACCTATATATAATAATATTATTTCTACATTCTTCTCTTCTATGATATAATATATAGGATATAAGAATATTATGGAGATGTAGAAATGAGATTAGATAAATTTTTAAAAGTTTCAAGAATAATAAAAAGAAGAACTGTAGCCAAAGAAGCCTGTGAAAAGGGCTTGGTTCAAATAAACGGTAAGACAGCAAAGTCTTCATCTGAAGTTAAAATCGGAGACGAACTTACCCTTACTTTTGGCGAAAAGGTAATCAGATGTAGAATTACTGATATAAGAGAGCACGTACTAAAAGATGACGCAAAAGATTTATATGAGGTGATATAATGTCTAAAACAAAGAAAAAAAATGATAAACTACTGTACAAGGTTATTGCTGTTTCTATAGCCTTAATGTTTGCTGTATCAAGTGTAGCTTTTACAATCAGCTTGTTTTTATAGAAAGGCGGTATAGAACTTGGAATTAAACAAAAAGATTGATGATTTAAAAAAGGAAAGTCTGATAGAACTTAGGATTATAGCCAAGAACCTAGGCGTTAAATCATCTACTACTTATAAAAAATCGGATTTGATAGAAAAAATAGCTGAAATGTTAGCCAAGAGTGATGATATCGTTGAGAAAAATGATACTAGCTCTGATTCTGATCTTGATAAGCAGATGAATAAAACTGTGACTTACAGACAAAACACAGGTGATCAGATGACAGACCAGCAAAACAACCGTCGTAGTGACAACAACTATGATAATAGACAAGATGGTCGTAGTAATAACCGCTATGATAGTAGACAAGATAATCGTAGTGATAGCCGTTATGATAGCAGGCAAGACAATAGAGACGAGAAAAAACTTTTATACACCACTCCTCCTGAAATGACTGATGAAAATAAGGTGGAGGGTATCCTAGAAATACTTCCTGATGGTTTTGGATTCCTAAGAGGTAGCAACTACCTATCAACAGAAAATGACATCTATGTATCACCCAATCAGATAAGAAAGTTATGGTTAAAGACTGGCGACTATATCACAGGTGTTGCTAAGCCTGAGAACCCTAATGAAAAATTCAGAGGAATGATGTTTATTCACCTAGTAAACGGAGACAATCCTTCAGTTGCAAGAACAAGGACACCTTTTGAACAATTAACACCAATTTATCCAGACAAGAAATTGAGGTTAGAATCTGAAAATAGCGGCCTGTCATCAAGAATTGTAGACCTATTTTCTCCAATAGGAATGGGTCAGAGGGGGCTAATAGTAGCACCACCTAAGGTTGGTAAGACAATGTTATTAAAAGAAATCGCCAACTCAATATCAGAAAACTACCCTGATGTTACTCTTATAATCCTTCTAATAGACGAAAGACCAGAAGAAGTAACAGATATGATGGAGTCCATAGATGGCGAGGTAATATATTCTACTTTTGACCAGGCATCTAGTCACCATGTCAAGGTAGCAGAGATGGTACTTGGCAGGGCCCAAAGGCTTGTAGAACATGGCAAGGATGTCGTAATCCTACTAGACAGTATCACTAGGTTAGCAAGAGCCTACAACCTTACAATCAATCCTACAGGTAGGACACTTTCTGGTGGACTTGATCCCGGAGCTCTTCATGGTCCAAAGAAATTCTTTGGTGCTGCAAGAAACATTCGTGGAGGTGGTTCACTTACTATATTGGGAACAGCCCTTGTAGACACAGGATCTAAAATGGATGATATAATTTTTGAAGAATTCAAGGGAACTGGAAATATGGAGTTGTGTCTAGATAGAAATATGGCTGAAAAGAGAATATTCCCAGCTATAGACATCTACAAGTCTAGCACGAGACGTGAGGACCTACTCCTTTCAAAGGAAGAGATGGATTCCTTATACAAACTAAGGAGAAGCCTCGACTCCAAAAATTCACAATTAGCAACAGACCAAGTAATAGAGGAAATGAAAAAGACAAAGTCAAATAAAGAATTCCTTGATATGATAAAACAAATTCACTTTAGGTAAGACTTATTTAAATAGGCTATATGATAAAAAATAAGAGATTGAAGAATTTAACATTCTACAATCTCTTTTATATTCTCTAAAATTTTAAACATAAGCCCTAGACACTATGGTTAAGATACAAAATAAGCATCAAAACCTAAAGTCTAATAAAGAATTATCCCTATAACTGGTCATCACTTTCCTTCATCAAATATGAAAGAGTAAATAGGCTCTCTGTAAGGTTTACATTTTCAACTATCACTTCTGATGGAACTTCTAGGTCTATTGGAGCAAAGTTCCAAATACCCCTAACACCAGATGAAACCAATTTGTCAGCTACTGCCTGAGCCCCGTTCTTAGGTATACACAAGATAGCTATATCTATATCGTTGTTAGATACAAATGACTCTATATTGTCTGAATCCATTATCTCATAGTCTCTAATCTTTAGCCCTATCATCTTAGGATTGGCATCAAAAACAGCTTCAATATTAAAGCCTGCATTCTTAAATCCAGAATAATTTGTCAAGGCCTGACCTAGGTTACCAGCACCAACCAAAACAGCCCTGTACTTTCTATCAAGACCTAGTATCTTACCAATTTCTCTATGTAGTGCCTCTACATTATATCCATAACCCTGCTGACCAAAGCCACCAAAATTGTTAAGGTCTTGTCTAATCTGAGATGCAGTAAAACCAATTATCTCACTTAGTTCTTTTGAAGATATCCTCTGAATATCTCTAGATAATAAATCTGCCAAATATCTATAGTATTTCGGCAATCTTCTGATGACTGCCATTGATATGTTTTTATTTCCCATTCCAATTAATCCTCCTTGTGTTTTTAGCTTTATTTTAAAGTAGTAGCATTATAATTATCCAAATAATAAAACAATCTCATAAAATTTTATTAGTAAATACCTATATCTATTTATAGTTTTACAATAAAATAACAAAATTGAGATTTATACATACTATTATACATTATTTTAGATAAATTTAAAACATATTATTCTATTATTTCTTCCCATTTTGTATATAATTTTTTAAGCTCTTTTTCTAGGTCGGATTTCTCTAAATTTACCTCTTTTAGCTTGTCTGGGCTAGAGTATATCTCTTCTTGACACAACATCATCTCAAGACCACCTATCTGTTTTTCAACTAGATTGATCCTATCTTCTATATCTTTTACGATTTTTTGGGCCTTGTTGGCTTCCTGTCTTTTTTCCTTTTCTCTTCTTCTCTCTTCCTTTATCTGAGTCTTTGTTTTACCAGTGTCTTGAGGCTCAACATATAAATTTTCAAGGTCATATTGTTGTTTTTTCTTGGCCTGATAGTAGTCATAATTTCCAAGATATTCTTCTATTCCATTTTCACCTAAAACTAAAATTTTGTCAATGACTGTGTTAAGAAAATATCTATCATGAGATATAGTAAATAAAGTGCCTTCATAATCTAATAAAGCTTCTTCCAAGACTTCTTTTGAATCTATATCCAAGTGGTTGGTAGGTTCATCCAGCAATAAAAAGTTTGATTGAGATAAGATCAACTTTAGTATTGCAACTCTGGCCCTCTCTCCACCACTTAGGGACTTAATCGGTTTAAATACCTCTTCTCCTTCAAACAAAAATCCTCCAAGCATGTTTCTAACCTCAGTCTGACTTAAATGTGGGTTGGCATCCCATATTTCATCAATTATAGTATTTTTGATGTTTAAGGTTTTTTGCTCCTGGTGGAAGTATGATGTTTCAACATTTTGTCCTATTTTGACCAAGCCCTGGTCATAGTCCTCCTGGCCTAGAATCATCTTGAATAAGGTAGATTTGCCCGCACCATTCGCCCCTATCAATGCAACCTTTTCTCCCCTGTATATATCCAGGTTTAGGTCCTTAAATAGGATTCTTTCTCCGTAAGACTTTTTTATATCCTCAAGGTGAAGGACATCATTACCACTTTGTCTAGTCTGGCTAAATGTAAACCTAGCCTTTTTCTTTATCTCCTGTGGTTTTTCAAGTCTTTCAACCTTGTCTAGCATCTTTTCCTTGCTTCTTGCCCTTTTTATATGTTTTTCACGTCCGTAAGACTTGAGTCTCTCTATTGATTCTTCCTGCTTCTTTATCTCTCTTTGCTGGTTTTCATAGTTTTTAAGGTCTATCTCCCTCTGGAGTTTAGCCTGTTTTTGGTATTCAGTATAGTTACCCTTGTAGGCGGTCAACCTCTTGTTTGACATTTCAAATATCCTATTGACAGATTGGTCTAGGAAATACCTGTCATGGGATATAATCATTAGGGTTGCATCATAGGACCTCAAAAATCCTTCCAACCATTCTACAGCCTCTGAATCAAGGTGGTTTGTAGGTTCGTCAAGTAGGAGTAGCGACGGCTTAGAAAGCAGTAGTTTACCAAGGAGAACCCTGGTCTTCTCACCACCGGATAGGACATTTACTTCCTTGTCCATGTCTTCATCCTTAAAGCCCAAGCCCCTTAGGATTCCAAGCACTTCACTCTTATATCCATAGCCGTTGTTCTGCTCAAAGACTTCATACTTGTGACCGTATTCGTCCATTAATTTCTTTAATTCCTTGCCAGAGCCAGAATCACCAGACATCTGAGCTATCTTGTGCTCCAATTCTCTTAACTCTTTCTCAGACTCAATCAGGTCTTCAAATACAGATACAAGTTCTTCATATATGGTCTTTTCTGAGTAGAAATTTGTATTCTGTTCTAGATACCCCATCCTACAATTCTTGGCTGTATATATATCTCCATTGTCATAGCCATATATTCCAGTTATTATCTTAAATAGTGTCGTCTTACCAGTACCGTTTATCCCTACTATACCGACCTTGTCACCCTCGTTTACCGAAAAAGATATATCTTCAAGTATAGTATCGACACCAAAGTTTTTTGTAACATTGTTACAAGACAGCATTATCATTTTATGTCCTCCTAACCCTCGTTTATCTTCAGGTTTGGCACAGCATTTAGGTACATATCGTCTCTTCTGCCATTTATATACCTATAATAACCTGCACAGCCTATCATCGCTGCATTATCCGTACACAAAACCATTGGTGGGTACTTCAAATCTATACCTTCAAGTTCAGCTCTTGTCTTTAGGGTATCCCTAAGAGCTGAGTTCGCAGCTACCCCGCCTGATAGGGTAAGCCTTGTATATCCCTTGTCTTTTGTAGCCTTTATAGCCTTATAAGACAATACGTCAACAACAGCCGCCTGAAAAGATGCACACACATCCTCTGCTACTATTTCTTTTTCCTTCATCTTCATAGAGTTCAGGTAGTTTAAAACAGATGATTTTAGGCCACTAAAAGAAAAGTCATAGCCTTCTTCATGAATGCAGGCCCTAGGAAAATCAATGGCATTGGGGTCTCCCTCTTTGGCCAATCTATCGACTATTGGTCCGCCCGGATAGCCTAGTCCCATAGCACGAGCTATCTTGTCAAATGCTTCTCCTGATGCGTCATCCTTAGTCTTACCAAGTATCTCATAGTCGCCATAGTCCTTGACCTCTACAAGATGAGTATGGCCACCTGATACTATCAAGGTCACAAATGGAGGTACTAGGTCCTCATGCTCAATGTAATTGGCTGAAAGATGACCCTCTATATGATTGACCCCTACTAAAGGTATACCAAGACTAAAAGCTAGGCTCTTTGCATATGAAAGCCCCACCAACAAGGCTCCAACAAGACCAGGACCATATGTCACAGCTATATGACTTATGTCTGAAAATTTCATTCCTGCCTTTTCAAGAGCCTCCTCGACAACTATATCTATATTTTCTATGTGTTTTCTCGATGCCACTTCTGGTACGACACCGCCGAATTTCTTATGTATGTCAATCTGCGTAGATATCACATTTGCAAGGACCTGCCTGCCATTTTTAAGTATAGCACAGGCAGTTTCGTCACAACTAGATTCTATCGCTAGTGTTATTATATCCTTCATTAAAATACCTCCCTGAGTTGCTTCCACATTATCAAAGCATCTTCCTTATTGTCATGATAGTATTCTTTTCTTATACCGCTTATCAAAAAACCGTATTTTTTGTAAAGATTTTGGGCTACTGTATTGCTAGACCTTACCTCTAGGGTAATAGATGCTATATTATATTCCTTGCATTGCTTATCCAAGGCTTCCATCAGTCCGTTACCTATGCCCCTACCCCTGTAGTCCTTGTGAACAGCTACATTGGTTATGTGGGCCTCATCTATTATATGCCATGTGCCCAAGTATCCCACTATCCTTCCTTGGTCTTCGGCTACTATGTATTTCGCCAGCTTGTTTTTCAATTCATCTCTTAGGGCATTGTATGACCAAGGCTCGCTAAAGGCAGATACTTCCACCTCATAGACCCCATAAATGTCCGTGTCCTTCATATTCCTATAAATCATTTTTTAATTTCCTCTGTTTTTCTTCGTACTGGACCTCTGCCTGTGACTTTCTTAAATAAATCGGTGCTAGGTCATAGCAAGTTGAAATATCTTTCTTTTCTTGGTATTTTATAGAAGCACAATGGCAAAGACTCGCTGCCCTAGATACATTGGAATTAGGGTTGGCTACCCTTATCCTATCAGATAAGGCTGATAGCAACTTGTCCATATACTTGTAGACCCCTTCACCAACTATTGTCACTGTCTTTTTTTTATCTTCTAGTTCTTTTGCGTAGGCAAGTACATCTCTTATATCCTCAACACACATGTCTTTTATTGTATTTAACTCGCCCCCTACAAACTCGTATGCTCCTGTGTATACCTGGCTTGACTGGGCGTCCAAGATAGGTATTATAGTCGTACTAGAGTCGATCATTGAATAGGCTATATTCTCCAAAGAATTGATTCCAACAATCGGGAGGTCCCTAACATGGGCTATAGCCTTCACTGTAGCAACTGCAATTCTTATACCTGTAAATGAACCAGGCCCCAAGCATACAGCTAAAAGGTCTATATCCTCTATTTTCATATCAGCCAACTTAAGTAGGTCCTCAAGCATTGGCATTAGCTTTTGTGAATGTGTTCTCTTATCGTTTATTAGGATTTCTCCTAGCAATACTCCATCTCTCCATAAGGCAACGCTCGCTGCCCTTGAAGAAGTATCTAGTCCTAGTATATTCATTGTCCAACAACCTCCCCGACTAGTTTTTCGTATTTTTCTCCATGTGGTATAAACTCAATTGTCCTACCCATACCCTCATAGTTTATGTCTATATCAAGTCTTTCCTCTGGTAGAATGTCCTCTATAATAGTAGACCACTCTATGATAGACACCCCATCTGAATTTATGTATTCATCAAATCCTATATCGTACATTTCATCACTAGACCCTATCCTATAGACATCAAAGTGGTTTAGCTTTAATCTACCATCTCTATATTCATTAACTATAGTAAAAGTAGGACTTGTTATATCTTCATCTATGCCTAGGGCCTTGGCTATTGATTTAGTCATTGCAGTCTTACCTGCACCCAAATCTCCATTAAGGCAGATTATAGCCCCGGAAAACAAGGCTCTACCTATCTTTTGTCCCATATCATATGTAAAACTTTCATCAGCTAGATAAATTTTTTCCATATTCCCTCCTATTTTATAATAAAACACAAAACCACAAGTAGCCTAGCAAACTAGATAAGCCTGTATTTTGCGAAGTAATTTCTCTGAACAATTAAGGGTATGTAAACTACCCATATCTTTTTATTATATCACATAGTCATTTGTTTTTTGTATTATAATAAGCAAAAAGTAGAGTAAAAGCCACCTATAGCCCCCTTTATAGACTGTTATTTATCGTTTTTCCTATAAAACCCATATTGTAAACTATATTCTTTAAAGGTTTACAATATAGGTTGTTTCATGTTATCATATCTTGTATAAGAAAGGTGGTATGTATTTATGGATAGTAAAGAAAATCAAATTAATTCACAAGCAATTTCCTTAAAAGATATGATTATAAATGGATATCAGGTAAGTTATAATGACATGGAAATCCTAAAAAAATGCGAGCTAGACCTATTATCTGAACTGGCCTGTGAAATCAGGGATAACTTTTCTGATGGTGAGTTTGACCTATGCACAATCATAAATGGTAAAAGTGGGGCCTGCAGCGAAAATTGTTCCTTCTGTGCCCAGTCAGCCCACCACAATACCCATGTAGACATCTATGATATATTGGATACAGACCAGATCAGCCAATCAGCAATAAAAAACTACCAAGACAAGATTAATAGGTTTTCTATAGTTACTTCAGGTAGAAAATTGAACGACTCTGAACTCGATAGAATTTGTCAGGCTTTTAAGAAAATCAAGGACCTCTGTCCAATCAATCTTTGCTCTTCTAATGGTCTCTTGTCCTATGACCAGTTTGTAAAGTTAAAAAATGCAGGAGTTTCAAGATACCACAACAACCTAGAAACATCCAAATCATTTTTCAAAAACATATGCACAAGCCATACCTACGAAGACAAGGTAAATGCTATAAAAGCTGCTCAAAGGGCAGGACTAAAAATATGCAGTGGCGGTATATTTGGACTTGGAGAAAATCTAGACAACAGGATTGAAATGGCCTTTGCCCTAAGAGACCTGGATGTAGATTCAGTACCACTGAACATCTTAAACCCAATACCAAACACCCCCCTAGAAAATAATAAGCCCCTTTCCTATGAAGAAGTAAGAAGATCTATAGCAATATATAGATTTATCCTTCCTCAAAAAAGCATCAGGCTTGCAGGAGGTAGGGTCCTACTTAAGGACAAGGGTAGAGCTGCCATAGATTCAGGTATAGATTCTATGATATCAGGTCATATGCTGACAACATCAGGAATCAGCCACCTAGAAGACATCAAGATGGTCGAGGAGATGGGTTTTACCATAAAAAGAACATCTATCTAGGACTATGACTATAATAAAATATAGCCCTATCACAAAGTAATAAAAAGCAAAAAACCGACCTCCCAATTGTCAGCCAAGCTAACTTTTGAGGGTCGGTAATTTATATGTCTTATTTATAAATAATTATATTTATTTGTTTCTAGCTGCCATCATGCAAGATACTGCTATTGAAACCAACTTAGCAGCTTCTCCATCAGACCTTGAGCATACAACGATAGGTACCTTGGCACCAACTACAACACCACCAAATGTCCATCCACCTAGGTATTTAGCAGTCTTTAGTAAAACATTCCCTGCCTCTATAGCTGGAACAACTAGTATATCAGCTTCACCTGCAACTGGGTCATCAATGCCCTTTACTTCAACGGCATGCTTGTCTACAGCATTGTCCATCTGAAGAGGTCCACTTACTATACATCCAGATAATTCACCAGCCTGATTCATCTTCTGTAACTCAACTGCATCTACAGTAGCTGGCATCTTTTCATAGTACTTTTCCTTGGCGCATATCATAGCTACCTTTGGCATTTCATTACCAAGAGCATGGGCTACCTCTACTGCATTTTCAACTATACCCTTCTTCTGAGCAAGATCTGGAGCTATAAGCATAGCGCCATCAGAAGTTAGGAAGTACTTTTCGTAGTCTTCCTTGAATAGGATACCAACGTAGCTTAGAGTCTTTCCAGTTCTAAGTTCATTTTCCTTCTTTACAACTGCCTTTAGAATAACTGATGTATCTATAAGTCCCTTCATGATTAGACCAGCCTTACCCTGTCTTACCATGTCAACTGCCCCCTGAGCACATCCTGCTAGGTCGTCAGCATGTACTAATTCCATATCGTCAATCTTTACATTGCCTTCTTTAGCTGATTCCTTGATTATACTTTCGTCACCTACTAGTATTACCTTTACAAATCCTAGGTCCATTGCATTTCTTAGTGATTCAAGAGTTGCAACATCATATGGCGCAGCTACGGCAACTGTCTGTATTGCATCACCAGCTTTTTCTTTTGCTAAATTAATAAAATAATCCTGATTTATCATTTTTATTCCTCCATAAAATATTATTATAAAAAATAACAAGCAATAATGTACGACTATATTATTGGTTGCTTAAATTCTCCAACTAATTCAAATATATTGAGCCCAATTATAAATCGCCTCTTACACTATATTTTACCATATTTTAGGCTCCTAGGAAATGTTTTCCTACATTTTTTTGAAAATCATCTCTTATTAAACATTTTGTATATATTATTAGGCAATTTGGACTTTACAAGCCCACATAATATATAAAATTATATTTTTCACCTTACTAAGATTTTGCATTTTAAAAGGGCCAGCAAAAATAGCTGACCCCGATTATCGTATAAATTATAATTAGTCTCTAGGGTGCCTCTAAACCTAGGCTGTTTTAAAAAGTAACTCTAAACTTAGGCTGTTTTAAAAAACTTCTCCAACTTCTTGTATATAGGAAGTGTTAATAAAGAAATTAGGATACCCTTTATTAAATTGAATGGTGCGATAAACCATAGAACGAAAGACAATAAGTCGTTAACTCTAGGATTAACTGCCTTACCCATTCCTATTATAGCTTCCATACCCATGAACTTTCCATAGAAAGGCAACATTACAAAGTAGTTCATAACTGACCCTATAAATGTCATCATTATTGTAGCTGCGATAAATCCTATAACTATGCCCTTTATATTCTTCGTGTTAGCATATATTGTAGATGCTGTCACCACAAAGGCTCCTCCAACTACCACATTAGCCAACTCTCCTACTCCGCCAGTAGATGTCGCAGTGATAAAATGTAGGAAATTCTTAACTCCCTCAACTGCAAATCCAGCGACCGGTCCCATGGCAAAGCCTGCTATAAGGGCTGGTATATCAGATATATCGATCTTCAAAAAACTTGGGAACAAGCCCGGTATAGGCATCTCCACAAACATTAACACAAATGCTATAGCCGACAATAGGGAAACCTTTACCAGCTTCTTTGTTGATGTTCTCTTACTAACTGCACTACTTACTCTTTCCATTATTTTCCTCCTAATTAGTTCAGGGGTCAAAAAAATCCCGAAACCTATGGCCTCGGGACTGACTAACTAAATTAGTAATTTCTTCTCTCATCCAGACTTTACTGTCGGCTTTGGAATCTCACCAAATCATACCACTAGTGGCTCGCGGGCTATACCGCCGGTAGGGAATCTCACCCACCCCCGAAGATTTATATTTGTTTTACAACTCTATTATAGTAATTTTATCAAATATTGTCAATGTTTGATGAAAATATTTTTCTTTTTGTAAATTCGAACCCTATCAAAAATATTAAGGCTAGTAGGCTAATCACATAAGCCAAGCTTTGACCGGGTCTATGATAGTCTATGGATACAAAATTGTTGCCACTAGGTAGCTTTACAGCCATAAATCCTATATTCGCCCTGTATACTTTAGCACTTGTCCCATTGACTTTTATATCAAATCCCTTACTGTATGGTATTGATATAAATAATAACCTATCCTTGTCACAGTTAATTTGTCCTGTAATTTTATCACCCTTTATATTGAGGTCAACAAGGTGTTCTCTTGAGGGCTGAGTAAAATCATCCTTGATTTTACCCGTATCGACAAGTATATAGTCTATATTTTTCGAGTCAATATTGCAATCTGCAAGAAGTCTATAGGATAAATTATAGTCTCCCTTTTTCAAGTGTCCAAGATTTACAGTCAATCCCTTTTCTCCGGTATACCATTTCGATGACTTGTCCGTTATAAATGTAGTGTTTACTTTTTGGATGCTGTCTTGACCTAAACTGCTGACAAGGCTTGTAAACCTATTATTTTTACAAAATATACTCGGGTTCTTGATTATAGCATACAACTCACCCTCATTAGGAATATTTATCCTAGTGCCTATATTTAGGCTTTGGTCTTGTTCCCTTTCAAGCCTGTAGGGTCCATTCTCAACTTTTACTATATTTCTCTTATCCAAGTAGTCATTTACTTTTACCAATCTCTTTATGCCGTCTATTTTTTCTTCCAACAAACACGCACCTAGAAGAAAGGACTGCCTTTCGATTGGGTTCATTGTGTCTAGTTCATCCTTACATACATACTTGTCATAGGTAAACCCGAATGGTATATAGTTATGATTCTGGTATACTCCACTGATGTCCGTATTATTAAATTCAAGGGGTACGTTGTCCGTTCCATAATGATATTTTACTGATAGTAGGCCATCTACTAAAGACCTTGAATCCATACCAGTAACACTATTTATTGGTGATGCCTTAGAATTTTCATAATAACGGTTGAAGCTAGAGTAGTTATAATTTTGTATGCTATAATAACCAGAAACAGATGGATAAGAGAATATATCTGAAAAATTAGCATCCCGGTGGGCACCTGTCTCAACTCTTTCCATACCACTTGAAGTGATATTTGACAGCATTTTTATATTATAGTTATTGTCTATCCTGTCAACGTATTCTTTTTCTATGAGATGTTTGCCGCTTGAGATATAGTCTGTATATATGACCACATTAGTTGTCATAAGCAGAAAAGCCACAGATATCATAGCTATATTTCTATACTTAAATTTTTTCAACCATGATAGAACTATAAAAATACCCGCTCCTACTAGAGGGCCTATACTGCCCCTTATCCCTAATTGGTCACTGCCTACGCTTTTGTACACTATAAAAATATAGGCCAA
This sequence comes from Peptostreptococcus anaerobius 653-L, assembly GCF_000178095.1. Lineage (NCBI taxonomy): Bacteria > Bacillati > Bacillota > Clostridia > Peptostreptococcales > Peptostreptococcaceae > Peptostreptococcus > Peptostreptococcus anaerobius. The sequence continues at coordinate 62,192 of NZ_ADJN01000050.1, forward strand.
AATAAATACCATAGCACCAAGCCTTTTTTTATCTGACATCTTTAATATATTATCGTATTGGTCAACAAAAATATATGCAAGTAGTAGGTCTATAGCAAATACCCACCTATATGTTGGATAAGAAAATCCATTCATCATAGATTGAAGCTTGGGGCAAACTACAAACAAGCCAGCTATTACTAATAGGCTTATATTTTTCTTTTTTTTGCTTGCAATGGTGCTATATATTCCAAGTATTACAAGACCACTAATGCCTAGGTAAACATCACTCTCAAGGTCTGGAACTGAGGATATATGCAATAGAAAATCTCTAACTTGCTCAAGACCTATAAATAGGTTTATAGGCTCTTTTTTACCTATGAACCTATAGCTATCTACATAGCCCAATATAAGTGGAAATATGACATATGCTGATAAGAGTAATCCTAATAAAAAACCTCCAATACCTCTTTTAAAGGCTCTCATAGCTTCCTTACTACCCAAGTCCTTTTTTACAAAGACTAGAGAAGTAACTGCATATATAAATCCAACCACAAGAATCATATAGGCAAAATAAAAATTGATGACTATAGTAGAAAATACACTTATCACAAAGGCAAGTGTCTTTCCATCCCTAATCAATATATCTATGGAGGCTATCAGTAGTGGTAAGAGTATCATAGGGTTAATAAAGTAGGGATGCATAAATCCCACAGTCAAACAATAACCACAAAATACATATATATAGGCCCCCACTATAGATGCTGCCTTATTTTTCTTAAACCTGTTGGCCATAAGTATAAAGCCAATGCCAGCCAGATACATCCTGAAAAACAGGAGAAAGGCATATAGTTTCTGGTGGTTATAAATCTTTCTAAGACCTGTAAGCACACTTATAGGATCATTTAATCCATAATAATGGTAAGTGGTAAGTATATCCTGGCCCAAGGCTAGCTTATAATTTATCTCACTAAAGACAGATGTCTTAAGGTGGATTATATCATAAAAGAAGTTCGCCAAATACTGCTGGCTAGCATAGTGCTGTACAAGAGCATCCCCATTATATATTGCCGTCAACCCATTTTGATCCAAACTATTTTTTATTATCCATGCCAATATTAAAAAACCTACTGTATATACTAAAAATTGAACTGCATATTCTTTGTAGATAGTCTTTATATTATTGACAATATTGCTAGTTATTTTATCTAACATAAGATCTACTCCGACTTTTCTTTTTCAATATATATAGGTCTATTCTTGACTTCTAAGTATGTCCTTGAAAGGTACTGCCCCAATATACCTATAGTCAGTAGCTGTATGCCTCCAAGCAAAAATATCGAGCATATTATAGTCGGGAAACCTTCTACAACTTCTCCAAATATAAGTGTCTTGAATACAAATATAAGCAATATTAAAAATGCCACCAAAAATGATATAATACCTAGAAAACTAGATATCATAAGTGGAGTCGTAGAAAATGCGACTATTCCTTCTATGGAATACTTAAATAAGGACTTGATACTCCACTTGCTGGTCCCAAGTTCCCTATCGACATTTTCATATTCTATCTCTGTACACTTATATCCTACCCAACTAAAAATTCCCTTTGTAAACCTATTGATTTCACTCAGCATCAAGACAGAATCTACAAACTGCCTAGTCATCATCCTGTAATCGGTGGCATTTTTCTTTATTTCCGTGTCAGACATTGCATTTATAAGTCTGTAAAAGCAAGTCGAAAAGAAGCTCCTACAAATAGCCTCTCCACGCCTGTCCTTCCTAATTGCTCCAACACTGTCATAGCCTTCTTCTATTATTTTATAGGCCATCTCGTGCATTATCTTTGGTGGATGCTGCAAGTCTGCGTCCATCAGTACAACAAGGTCTCCCTTACTTGTCCTAAGACCTGCATATATACCTGCTTCCTTACCAAAATTTCTTGAAAATGATATAAACCTTACATTTTTGTCCTTAGTCCTGAGAGCTTTGATAATACTTAGGGTACTATCTCTTGATCCGTCGTCTATAAATATTAACTCGTATTCATCAAAGACCTTATTAGCGTCTATCTCCTTACGTAAAACAGAGTATAGGTGCATCAATGTATCTTCTTCATTAAAACATGGTACTACAATTGACAATAACAATTATTCCTCCCCCTCCCGCATAGTCTGAGGTATTCAAAATATAATATAATTTTAACATATTTAAAAGGTTTTTAATATACTTACAATTACATCTTTGAGTTATTTTAAATATTTTTATGGTAAAAAGTAAGAATAAAACTACTCCTTCAGAATCTACTGTTTTACATTCTTCATTGAAAGAGACACCTTGCCCCTCTCCTTATCTATTCCTATGACCTTGACCTTGACAATATCTCCAACTGTCAGAAGGTCTGAAGGGTTCTTGACCCTCTTGTTTGATATCTGAGATATATGTACTAGTCCATCATTTTTAATGCCTATATCGACAAAGGCACCAAAGTCGACTACATTTCTCACTGTTCCTGTTAGTTCCATATCTTCCTCAAGGTCTTCAAGGCTCATGACATCCTTCCTAAGTACTGGCTTCACGCCTGAATCCCTGATATCCCTACCCGGTTTTTTTATTTCTTCTATGATGTCTTTTAGAGTAGCTTCTCCAAGTCCTGAATCTTGACACAGTTTTACTAGGCCATAAGACTTAAGTCTCTTGTCTATATCTCCTAGCCCATTTGAGCTTATATCATCCAGGCTATATCCCAAAAGATCTAGTATATTCATACAGGCCTTATATGACTCTGGATGAACACCTGTATTATCTAGTGGATTCTTGGCATTAGTTATTCTGATAAAGCCCGCAGCCTGTTTAAATGCCGCTGGTCCCAATCTCTTTACCTTCTTTAGGTCCTCTCTATTCTCAAATTCACCATTTTCATCCCTATAGGCTACTATATTCTTGGCTATGGATTTAGAAATACCAGATACGTGTTCAAGAAGTGAATATGAGGCTGAGTTTAGGTCTACACCTATCTTGTTTACAGAGTCCTCAACTACCCCATCAAGGACCTCATTCAACCTTTTTTCGTTGACATCATGCTGGTACTGGCCTACACCTATACTCTTTGGGTCTATCTTGACCAACTCTGCCATAGGATCTTGCAACCTTCTAGCTATTGATATAGCACCTCTTATAGATACGTTTATATCCGGATGCTCTTCATTTGCTAGCTCTGATGCTGAATAAACTGAGGCACCCGCTTCATTTACTATGACATATGAGACTGGCCTATTTATTTCTTTTAACATATCTGATACAAACATCTCAGACTCCCTAGATGCAGTTCCATTACCTATAGATATTATATCTACCTTGTGTTTATCTATCATTTTTTTCAATGTTTTTTTGGCTTCTTCAACCTTGTTATGTGGCTTTGTTGGATAAATTGTAGTATAGTCTACCAACTTTCCATTTTTGTCCACAACAGCTATCTTGCAGCCAGTCCTGTAGGCAGGGTCAAAGCCCATAACAGACACATCCTTTATAGGTGGCTGAAGCAGTAGGCCATTTAGGTTTTTACCAAATACCTGGATTGCCCTTTCTTGGCCAATGTCAGTCAGGTGGTTTCTAATCTCCCTTTCAATAGATGGGAATATTAGCCTCTTGTAGGCATCTTGGGCTATTTCAAGGATTATACCGTCATTTCCCTCATTTTGAAGAGACAGATAGGCTGACTTTACCCTCTCTATCATATTTTCGTCATCTAAAGACACCTTTACAGACAAGAACCCTTCTTTCTCCCCCCTGTTTATAGCCAATATCCTGTGGGGAAGTACATCTCTTACAGGCTCACTATAGTCATAATATATCCTGTATACAGAGTCCTCCTCTCCCTTTGCCTTTGATATTAGAAGTCCTCTTTTAAGGGCTTCTTCCCTGATCATTTTTCTTATCTGGGCATCATCACTCATAATTTCTGCTATTATATCCTTGGCTCCGGCTATGGCAGTGTCTATATCTTCCACATCTTTTTCCTTATTTACAAAGGCCTGTGCCTCTTTTTCTAGGTTTATGTTTTTTGACAAGAGTATCATATTGGCTAGGTTTTCTAAACCCCTTTCCCTAGCTACAGTCGCCCTAGTCCTCTTTTTCTGCTTGTATGGAGCATATATATCCTCTGCTTCTTGAAGGGTCATGGCTTTTTCAAGAGATTTTTCTATATCCTCTGTTAATTTGCCCTGTTCTTCAATCAATCTTTTTATATCTTCTTTTCTAGCATCCAGGTTTCTAAGATATTCCAGCCTGTGGTTTAAGTCACGCAGTTGGATATCTGTCATCTCTCCTGTTACATCTTTTCTATACCTAGCTATAAATGGTATTGTATTTCCTTGGTCTATCAGGTCAATAGCACTGACTACCTGATTTTTTCTTAGGCCTAGTTCTGAGACTAGGATATCTACTATATTCATATTACATCCCTATCTTCTATAAGTTTTGTTTCTTGAGGTATTCAAACATAAAATCGTCTAAGCTACCGTCCATAACGGCGTCTACATTTGTATTTTCCTTGTTGGTCCTATGGTCCTTGACCAACTTGTAGGGTTGAAATACATATGACCTTATCTGGCTACCCCAAGATATCTGTGTATATTTGCCTTGTAGGTCCTCTATTTTTTCTTTGTTTTCTTCTTCCTTTATCTGAATCAACTTGGATATTAGCATCTTCATAGCCACATCCTTGTTAATCCTCTGGCTCCTCTCATTTTGGCACTGAACTACTATTCCTGTTGGTAGGTGGGTAATCCTAACAGCTGAGTCAGTCGTGTTTACGTGCTGACCTCCAGCCCCTGATGACCTGTAGGTATCTATCTTCAGGTCATTTGGATTTATATTTATATCTGAATCATCTTCTATCTCAGGTAGTACGTCAACTGAAGCAAATGATGTGTGCCTCTTGCCCGAAGAATCAAATGGAGATATTCTAACCAGGCGGTGGACTCCCTTTTCAGACTTTAAGTATCCATAGGCGTTTACACCACTGACCATAAGACTGGCTGTCTTTATGCCTGCCTCTGGGTCCGATATTATATCCAAGAGCTTGACTTTTAGACCTCTGCCCTCAGACCACCTAATATACATCCTCAACAACATCTGGGCCCAATCCTGAGCATCAAGCCCTCCTGTGCCTGAATTTATAGACAAGATGGCATTGTTGGAGTCATATTCTCCACTGAACAATAGCTCCATTGTCGTATTCACTATCTTTTCATTTACATCGCTGATATAGGCCACCAACTGGTCCTCTATCGTCTTGTCCTCCTCTGAATCACTAGTCTCTTCTGCCATCTCTATTAATACGGATATATCTTCTAACTGGCCGACCAAAGAATCATAGTCCTCTATCTTAGACGTGAGTTGCTTGTTTTCCTGTAGTATCCTATTGGCATGGTCGCTATCCTCCCAAAAGCCCTGGTCTTCCATACTGGCATTTATATCTGCTTGTCTAGTCTTTAGGCTATCCAAGTCAAAGAGAAACACCTAACTCTCTTACTTTTGAAGTCAATTCTTCATATTCTGACTTATAATCCTGTAAATTAATCATCAGCATACCTCCTCGTATCTTTTACAATTATTATCGGCACTTACCAATAATATGATAAATTAAAAATATGCCACCTAATAATAGGCGGCATATTTTTATATATCTTACTTATCTTCCGCAACAGTTCTTATATTTCTTACCTGAACCGCATGGGCAAGGATCATTTCTTCCAACGCGTGGTTTGTCATTTACCTGTGTTATTGGAGCGTGTTCTTTTCCTTCTGTATCAGGTGATTCTAAATTATCAACATCTACTACAGCCTTTCTCTCAACAGGAACTTCGACCTGTATATTGAATAGGTAGGCAACAGTATCCTCTCTGATAAGCTTGTTCATGTCGTCAAACATCTCGAAACCTTCCATCTTGTAGGCTATTACTGGGTCTATCTGACCTATAGCCCTAAGACCTATACCCTGACGTAACTGGTCCATAGCATCTATGTGGTCAATCCAATGGTTGTCAACAGACTGAAGAAGTATGATTCTTTCAACTTCTCTCATTCTCTCAGAACCTATGAACTCTTCTTTTTCATTGTATATGGCCATCATCTTGTCATATGTAGCCTCTATAGCATCCTGTGGTAGAAGTCCTGAGTAGTCTATATCGTCAATCTGTCCACCTGGAACAAACTTGTGGTATAGGTGGCCCTTAAAACTCTCTACATCCAATGTTCCCTTTTCATCTGTATAAAGGTTGGCTGCATCTGCAATTACATCCTTCATCATATCTTGAATCTGGTCTTGTAGGTTTTCTCCTGATAAAACTCTCTTTCTCTCTGTGTAGATTATTTCTCTTTGCTTGTTCATTACATCATCGTATTCAAGAACGTGCTTTCTAATACCGAAGTTCTTTCCTTCAACCTTCTTCTGAGCATTTTCTATAGACTTTGTAAGCATCCTATGTTCTATTGGAGTCTCGTCATCCATGCCTAGTTTACCTAGTAGTCCCTGGACTTTTTCACTACCAAACAACCTCATAAGATCGTCATCAAGCCCTATATAGAATCTTGATGCACCTGGGTCACCCTGACGACCAGCACGACCTCTTAACTGGTTATCTATACGTCTAGACTCATGTCTTTCTGTACCTATGATACAAAGACCACCAGCCTTGATTACTTCTTCCTGTTCCTTGTCTGTTATCTTCTTGAAGTCTTCATATAGCTTCTTGTAAGTGCTTCTAGCTGCATCGTACTCTTCATTTTCTTCTACACCGGCAATTTCATTGGCATTGTTAACCCTGTTGATCATCTCGTCAGTGAAGTTTAGCCTCTTCATTTCTCTTAGGGCCATAAATGCTGGAGACCCACCTAGTAGAATGTCTGTACCTCTACCTGCCATATTTGTAGCTATAGTCACTGCTCCTAGTCTACCTGCCTGGGCTATTATCTCAGCCTCTTTTTCATGGTACTTGGCATTTAGGACTTCATGAGCTATACCTCTTTCAGTAAGGATCTCAGATAGTAATTCTGATTTTTCTATTGATACAGTACCAACTAGAACTGGCTGGTTCTTGGCATGTCTTTCTTCTATATCCCTAGCCACAGCATGGAACTTGGCCATCTGGTTGGCATATACTGAATCTGCTAGGTCCTCTCTTATTGTAGGCTTGTTTGTAGGAACCTGGAATACGTCCATCTTGTAGATTGACTTGAATTCTTCCTCTTCAGTCTTAGCTGTACCAGTCATTCCTGATAGCTTGCTGTACATTCTAAAGTAGTTCTGGAATGTTATAGTAGCAAGAGTCTTAGACTCCCTCTGGATTGTAAGACCTTCCTTGGCTTCTATAGCCTGGTGTAGTCCATCTGAATACCTTCTACCAAACATCAGACGTCCTGTAAATTCGTCAACTATGATGATTTCGTCATCCTTAGCAACATAGTCAACGTCCTTTTTCATTATTACATGGGCCTTTAGGGCCTGATTTATATGGTGATAAAGTTCAGTATGCTCTAAAGTTGTTATATTTTCAACGTTGAAGTATACTTCAGCCTTCTTTATACCAGACTCTGTAAGCGATACTGCCTTGTCCTTTTCTTCCTTTTCATAGTCGTCTTCATCCAAAGTCATGATAAATACATTGGCATCTGAGTATAGGTGAGTAGACTTGTCCCCAGGTCCTGATATGATAAGAGGAGTTCTAGCTTCATCGACTAGGATTGAATCGACCTCATCGACTATAGCATAGTTAAGTCCTCTTTGAACCATCTGTTCTTCATGGATTACCATATTGTCCTTTAGATAGTCAAATCCGTACTCATTGTTTGTACCATATGTGATATCACATTCATACTGTTTCTTCCTAACCTGTGGGTTCTGGCCATGAACTATTACACCTACACTTAAGCCCAAAAATTCATATACTTTGGCCATCTGATCACGGTCACGCTTTGCTAGGTAATCATTGACTGTAACCACGTGAACACCCTTTCCTTCAAGAGCATTTAAATACACTGGACAAGTTGCAACAAGCGTCTTACCTTCACCAGTCTTCATCTCTGCTATACGACCCTGATGTAGGACCATACCACCTATCAACTGAACCCTGAAGTGTCTCATTCCAAGTATTCTAGTAGAAGCCTCTCTTACAACAGCGAATGCATCTACAAGTATATCATCAAGAGTTTCTCCATTTGCTAGTCTTTCTTTAAAAATAGGAGTCATGCCCTGAAGTTCTTCGTCTGTCATAGCCTTATACTTGTCTCCAACAGCGTCTATCTTATCGACTATCTTGTTAAATTCTTTTAAATCTTTTCTATCGGCCATGTTAAATAGCCCGTCTAAAAAGCCCATATTTTAATCTCCTTTTATTTATTTTTCTTTATTAACATCTTAATTTATCTATAAAATTCAGTTAACACAATAAAATTGCACATATATTATCTATTTTAACACAAATATATTTTTTTGAATATACCTAATACTTGATATAACAATAAAATTTCTCACTAATTACTAGTATAACATACAAAGCTAATGAAAATATTAACTGTAGAAATAAAAAAGCCCCCAAAAAAATTTGGAGACCTTATTTTTATTTGGCTGACCTGATCTTTGACCCCACACTCGCCTGCTGGAACTTTCGCTTCGGGGTTACCTCACTACTAGCCCTCTCGATTTTGTATCGGCAGGTCTTACTTCTAAGCCGCGCCATGCTCACTCTTCCATTTTTAGAAGTAGCTTACGTGGATCCCTTTGCCCGCGACTGGCTTGGACTTGCAACCACAGACCCAAATACTTTTATATCATATATTTATTTTCAGCAAATGTCAATATATTTTGCAAACTTACTGGTTGTACCTAAGTGCATTTGGAAGGAACCTACAACCCCAAGCACCTATAACGCCTGTTGTCTCTATTGCTAGACCATTTGGACCAGCTGAGTGGATTATCATCGGTCTACCACCGTTCCTACCTAGATAGATCATGGCGTGGTTGTATATATTTGAACCGCTGCTGCAATACAACAAGTCTCCACCGAACAGATTGTTCCAATTGCGTGGAACGTACTTAAATCCATACTGGTTGGCCATCTGGTATTGAAGCCTTACCATTATATATCCTCTCTCTGAGTTCAAATTCCTTATGATTTCAGGTCCTGGAATCAATACGCCAAACTCCTTATAGGCTGCATAAGGTAGCCCACAGCAGTATACACCCTGACCATTTTTTAGGTTTGTTCCTATCCACCTATATGGCAGGTAGTCATACTTAGCAGCAAAGTTGGCAACCTTCTGAGACTTAAATCTCTGGGCTGAATCAGACCTATTTATCCATTCATTATCTATCTTTATTTCGTTGTTTGTAGGCGCCGACCATCTCACATACTTGGCAGGTCTACCAGTCCTCTTAGCCCCTGTTCTTACAGCTCCATTATCAGCAAACCAGTAACAATGTGGTCCTGTTGTAAATACTCCGTTCCTATACATTTCATATGATTCAGGAGAGAAATATCTATTGGCACCGTCTATGTAATTCCATCCCCTAACCAATCCATTTGGCATTGTTGAATAGTATTTTTTACCAAACATAGAAATCCAACCATTTCTTATAGAACCATCACCTGCTAGGACATACTTTTTATTTCCTATCTTAACCATACCCTCAGTTTTTGAATTGTACTTTAGGTACTCACTAGTGGAATTGTTCTTAATGAAATTCTTTCCGCCTTCATTAACTATTGTATACTTTCCTAGAGATGCTATATCTCTGGCCGGATCCTCTGGTTCTACACCTTCAAGAGCAAGCTTTACTCTTTCATCTGATACAGCACCTTGACCACCTACTACAAATATTTCATCTGCATAAGAAGCCATATCCATTATTCTAGGATCCTTATGACGAGGGGCTAACACAACATCCGCTTCCCTAGCATTTGCAATGTTGACAGAGCTCAGTGCATCAGCAAAATTATCCCCACTTACCAAGACCATATTAGCAGCATCAGTCATTTGGGCAATTTTAGCAGAAGTATCATATCTATCTTTACCAGATATTCTTATACCCTCATTTATTGACACACTGTTTTCGCCACCGAATACATAATCAACACTAGCCTCTATATCACTTGAAATTTTGGTATCATCAGCTTCAACCAAGGCTAGACCTATCTCTTTTTCTTTTATAAATCTTGAAGCACTTAGGGCATCTGGATACATCCTACCATTGGCAACGCCTACATGATCATAACCAGCTTCTTTAAGGGTACTGATATTTGTCAAATACCTATTGCTTCCATAAAGCCTCTTAACTTCAACACCAGTCGGTTCAAGTCTCGATACAAAACTCTCTGGTATGGAGTTTTGACCACCTATTATGTAGACTTTTTTAAAGCCTCCATTAGATACATAGGATGACATATCTTCACTACCTCTAACTAAGACCAACTTGGCATCAAACCTGTTACAGATATTAACTGAACTTAGGGCATCTGCAAATTCATTACCACTGGCGAATACAAGTATTTCAGATTCCATATAATCTGCTGACTCCATAGATGTCCTGTATCTTTCTGGACCTGATACCCTTCTCGGTTGGTATTCTGCATAAGAAGGTCCAACTGTAGAAAGACCCATTAAAATGGACAAACCTATAGCTGACAATAGACTTACTTTTGTTTTTTTCTTAATCATAATTCCTCCTAAAATAAAGTATTTTACAAATATAAGTTCGGCTCAAATTTAACAATTGATAATGTTATATTTATAGTTTCATACTATCATATTATCACGCAAACTTTTTCACATCAATAGAAATATACGATTTTTCTTAATTCCTTATTTTAATTAGTAAATATCTCGAAAAAATATTATATACTTAATTTTTATCCATTAAAATTTAATTTTCATCCGTTAAGACTTAATTTTACAGCTCAATTCACTTTATACTAACTAATTATATCCTCTATAAATCACACCCAGTTAAATATCTTCATTTCAGAGTATAAATGCCATACATATAAAGGGACCTAGACCAACTCTTTCTTCAAGCTCACCGTATATAAAATAATTAATCACCAAATAGCTAGCTGCTAGCATATAGGAAAGGAAAAATACCACTGTAGTCGCATAATAACCCATATGCAGAGTAATAATAAAATATAGGTAGGGATCAGCTCCACCCATAGCCCCTTTTATTTTGCTTAAACTAAGGGTCAGTGCGAATATTATAAGACTTGAGATAAGATTTTCAGGGCAAGATCCCAAAACAAGATTAATCCATTCTCTACCATAGTATAAAACATAGTCTGTACCATACTTTATAAAATACTCAATAAGGTTTACTGTCCCAAAAGATATCCCTACTACAAGCTGGACTATCAACAAAAAACATAAGTCTATATCATATATGTACCTCCACCTAGAGTCCACCCATGATATTAAAAAAATTGGACCCAATAAATAAGCCTTGTAGGAGTTGCTCGGATTTTGCAAGTAGATATAGGTAAGTACTAGTATTTGCATAAAAAAAATCCCTATAAGTATCTTAAAATCAAAATCTATACCTTGGTCCTCATATACCTGCCCAAGCCTAAATATAGTGTATATACTAGAAAATATCGCTACCATATCCCTATACTTCCTCCCCCAACCTTTCTCCTGCAGTAATTAATATCCAAGCAGTTATTGATAAGATCACTTGAAGATATCTCACCATTTTTATAGAGACCTATCAAATCATCATCCATCATATTCATTTCTTTTGACTTACCTGTAGACATATAGTTGGGTATCTGGTTGGTCTTGCCCTCCCTGATCATATTGGCAACAGACTTGTCTACAAACAATATATCAAAACAAGGCTTTCTCCCCTTGATTGTCTGTACTAGGTTTTGGGATATTACAGCCTTCAAGACTAGGGCTAGGTTGCTTGCCACCTTGTCTCTTTCAGAAATACTAAACATATCCATTATCCTATCTATGCTCTGTGATGCGCCCATAGTATGTATTGTGGCTATGCACAAATGTCCCGTCTCAGACGCTCTAAGGGCTATCTTGAGGGTTTCTTCATCCCTTATTTCCCCTATTACAATCACATCAGGGTCCTGTCTAAGAGAGTTAACCAAGGCCCTATTAAATGACTGGGTATCTATCCCAACCTCTCTTTGACTTATTAGGGATTTTTTAGATTCAAACTCATACTCTATTGGGTCTTCTATGGTTATGATATGCTTTTGGTAGTTGATATTTATCTCCTCAACTATAGCTGCCATGCTGGTTGACTTTCCAGAACCTGTTGGTCCTGATATTATAACTAGTCCGGATTTCATTGCAGCAACTTTCTTAAAACAATTAGGTAATTCCATATCCTTTATAGTCTTTACATCCGCTACAATCTTTCTCATTACCAGACCTAACTTTCCCCTTGTAACAAACATATTGCACCTGTACCTCATAGGTGCAAGTTCCAAGGAAAAATCCACCTCATTTTCAGTTAGATTCTGTATGTATAACTCAAACCTCTGCCAACCTATCAGGTCCCTAAAGTCATCCCTATTTAATTTATAGTCATACCGCTTCAATCTACCCACTTCCCTGTAGTAAATGTCCGTCCCCTCTCTCAGGTGAAAGTCTGAAATATCCCTTTCTTGTAAGGCTTCCATGATTTTAACAACACACTTATCTTCCATACCGTACCACCCCTCAACAAATACTTGCCATAAACTTTAATTGCCACGTTAGTTCATAGACATGATATATAAAAAATTAACCCCCTGTAACATAATTTTATGCACAGAAGGTAATAAATTCCATTGAATATTTAATTTTAAAAACTATTCGCTATAATATAAATTTCTATATTCGCCAGAGTTGACTAATAAATCTTCATGTCTTCCCTCTACAACAACTCTACCATTATTCAACAAACTTCTCTCACCTATCTTTGTGTCCATACAATCCTTTAAGAAAAATCTTTTTAGGTTTCTATTTTTTTCTTTCATCCTTAATTATTTTCCCATCACTTATAGTTATAATCCTATCTGCTTGGTCTGCTATATTTTCATCATGTGTTATCATCACTAAGGTTTGATTTAGCTCGCTCACAGTGTTTGTCAATAAATCCATAACCTCTGTTGTTGTTTTACTGTCCAGATTCCCTGTTGGCTCATCTGCAAAAATTATCGATGGCTTGTTGGACAAGGCTCGTGCTATTGCAACTCTTTGTTGCTGTCCTCCAGACAATTCATTAGGGAATTTTTTGAGTTGGTCTTCTAGTCCGACCTTTTTTACTACACTCATAATATACTCTTTATCTTCTTTTTTGCCATCAAGTTGAACGGGCAATACAATATTATCGTATACATTTAATACTGGTATGAGGTTGAAACTCTGAAATATAAATCCAAACTCCTGCCTTCTGATTTTCGATAGTTCATCATCACTTAAACTGTATATGTCTCTATTATCAAATTTCACCTTGCCATGGGTTGGCCTGTCCAGTCCAGCTAGGCAGTGCAGTAGGGTACTTTTACCAGATCCACTAGTTCCCACTATTGCGGTGAATTTACCATTTTCTACGTCTAAGGATATACCATCAACTGCCTTCACTGTAGTCTCACTTTTACCATAATATTTTTTTATATCAATAAGTTCTAAATGCTTCATACATACACCTCTCCAAAAATTTACACTAATCATTTTTAGAATTTATTACAACATTCGTTGAAATAAGTTTTCTGCTTGAGTATCTTTGTATTACAAAGAATACTATGAAAACTGATATTAAAAACAATAATATTGTCGTCATTGGTAATACAAATTTTATATGTGTTACTCCCTTATAATACATGTCTAGATCATGTGTTTTTTTGTAGTAACCATATATTCTAAATACACCTAGTGCTACTGCAATTAATGAACTACTAACTACAAATACCATATTTTCTAAAAGTAAAATTTTACTAACCAACTTCTTATTTGCACCTAACATTCTTAATATACCGAAATCTTTTTCTTTTTTTGCTATTATTATCCTAATTGTGAATGTCAGCGAGAATAATAACAGAATTATGTAAAATGCTAGTCTAAGTTTTATTTTAGCAAAGTAGGTTTTATCTCTTAGTTCTTTTTCTTTTATCCTATTCATATCTCTATCTTTAATATCATACTTTGATGAAAATATGTCATTTACAATTTTTCTCTCTTTATCCGATTTTACATTAAATCTAACAGCACTTACATCATTTACATTTGTTATTTCTTTCAGCTTATTCAAATCAAAAACGAATTCTACATTTGTTTTATCTATTGCACTTGTCTGCTCTACAAAAGCCTTAGTATTCTTTATATCCAAAATTTTAACAGGAATGGTTTTGTACTTTTGAATCCCTTCTGAAATATACGGTATTTTCAAGGAAATATTCTCACCCTGTTTAATATTTTTAATAAACTCTTGATACTTATTTGTGCCATTATCATAATACAAATTATTATACAGTACATAGGCTACTTCATTGGACTTTATTTTTTTAATATCATCCATGCCCATAATTCCCATTTTTTCAAGTTCTTTTTCTCTAGTAGAGTCTATTCCTGTTATTGTGCAGTCAAACTCATACTCACCTTTCTTTTGTGATATAGCATTGTTAGAAAGATAAGATTCATTCACCAGCCCCACATCACAAACTAAATAACCATATATATTTAAATTTTGCGTAAGACCACTATAATTGTCAACTTGCTTTATATCATCCATACTTATTCCATTATTGACAGAGAAACCATCTTTTTTCACTAAAAAATTCCTTCCCAAATATTCCGACTCATAAATGTCATATTCACTACACTCCGTCGACAAAATTTTTTCCACTCCCACAACACTTATTATGCTACTTCCAATAATCACTATGATTATTATAGGTAATATATAGTTTGAGAAATTATTAATAAATCCTATTATGGATATCTTACTAGCGAAATCTTTAACTTTTATTTTAACGAGATTTGTATTCTTAGAACCTCTCCTTCCCTCATTTATTAATTCTAAAGCCTGAGTTTTTTTATAGCTTATAATTAAACTGACTAGATTAATGATAATCGGTGTAAAAACTACAAGTAATACTAATAATATGTCATTTTCATTAAAATATACCTTGTATGTATCAAGTGCTACATCGATAGCTGAGTCTGTAACATTAGTCCCACCTATCAATTTATATGTTGTTACATAACTAATGCACAAGCCGACTATCGTACTGATTAATCCTAAAATTAAATTTTCAAATATAAGTGCAGTACATACATCTTTAGAACTCGCCCCTAATGTTTTTAATAGACCTAAGTTTCTCAGCCTAGTATCATTTAATAGTCTAAACAAACTCGCAATCAATAAAATTGAAACGAAAATTAAAATATAATCGTCTCTACTCCTTGTTACTCCAATTATTGATTCATTTAATCTAGAAATCTCGAAATTCTGGACAACCTTCTGAGGATTTTCAGCTACATCAACCCCCAACTTTACACAATTGCCATACAGGTTATCTAGACCACTCTTGAGCTTTATCAACACCGTATAATTCACACTATTTTCTGGATATTTATCTGTATTATATAGCCAAAACATTGGCTGTTCCTCAACTCTATTTTTAGTCTTTATTTTAGACAATGCTCTTGTATATTCAGGATTTTTTTCAATAATTCCAACCACTCTGTACTTCTTTTTGGCTGAATATAACTCATTACTGTCATTTACCTTATAGGGTAAATTGTTTAATCCTCCAATATACTCTCCTAATTTTGTATCCTTTTCTTGTTTAATATATGTTTTATCTATTACTATCTCGTTATTTTTATTAGGATATCGACCACTTTTTAGAACATAGTTATTTTCACCTATTGCTTTTTCACTAAATCCCATTAATTTATATTCTACGCCCGAATTTTCACTTATAAAAAAACCAAATTTCTCATATTTAATGGATTCTGTGACATTTTCATTTTTCGCAATTAAGTCGGCTTCTTTACTGGTGGCATCATATGATGCCGCCGGATACCTTGGATAAACTTTTTCAACAACTTTCTTATAGTTTATAGACTGGCTCTTTGCCGTTACAAATGGTACAAATACGGTAAATACAGAAACAATTATTGTCAAGAATACCAAAGAATAGATTAACCAATTCTTCTTTATGAAATTGTATGTCACTTTAACATAAGCATTTTTTATCATATTTATCCTCCATTCTATTTTTGATAATTAGTTCTATTAGAGAGTTCACTCTTGTCACCTGGTGTAAAAATACTCCCTCCAAATGGATTTTTGTGTTAAAATTTTTATTTATTTCATCAACAAAAGCATCTACATTATGTTTTACTTTTAACATATTATCCCCTCAAAAATAGCACGTCATATTTAATGCGAATATTATAAATATTCTTTATTTCATTCTACAAAAAATTATACACTAAGTCAATATATATCATATTTTTAGTCTATTTAATAACATTTTTATACTTGTTAATAACATTTTTAATTAAGATATATTTCATTAAAATACAAGGTAAACTTAGACAATATATCGGGTTTATAACACCATAAGTATTTTTATTACTTATGACGCTAAATTATATAATACAAGAATAGCCATTCACGAAAAACGGATGGCTATTCTTTATTTTCCTGCTACATAAAATATTAAATTGACCTTGTTATATAAGCATCTATTATATTGTCACTAATATTTTAATACCAATATTATTTTTATGATTTTAATGACAATATTATTCCTAGGCATATTGATAGCAAGGCTGCAAATACAATCCTAAACTCACCTGGCAACAAAAAAGTAATAGTGTGGGCAGGTAGCCAGAATGTAGGTATAGTACCTATAAGTACGTTCTTGGCATAGGCAAAGTAATCTATATTATTACACACCCTCTTTAGGCTGATCTTTTCTCCCTTGTGCTTGTATCTAAGGTCTAGATATGTATCTGTATGCTTGTGTAATACCATAAATACAGGACCAAAGCTAGTATTCATGACAAGTGATGTCAAGAATGCAAACATCAATGTAGACTTCATAATTGGACTATTGCTAGCCTCAAGCTTAATATGCATAGCTGATGCAAAAACTCCCATCATAAAGGCAATCCATACTCCTAGAATACCCCATATAAACATCCTCCACCCTATTGAGTGTGGTATAGTTAACTTCTTACTTTTAATACTTGCAGCTATTATTTCACCAAGAGTTGCTAGTATGGCAAACTTGATAAATGATAGCACATAATGGTTTGTTAATACCGACATAATTCCTCCTTTTTTTGAAAACGTTATCAATGCCTATACATTATAACATGATAGCCTATCTTTTACAATAAAAAAGCCCATTGACTGGGCTTTTTTATCGTTGATTATGATTTTGATTTTGATTTTTTGAAAGTATAGACCTATATCTGTGGACCATACCTCAATTTTAATTATATTCTATTAGAATAACTTACTTACTGAATCACAAGTGTATATTCTATTTATAGCATCTGCAAATACATCAGCTACTGACATAACTGATATTTTTTCTATCTTCTTTTCTTCTGGAAGTTCGATTGTATCTAGTACTATTAGTTCCTTTATACAAGATCCTTCTATTCTCTCTATAGCTGGACCTGAAAGTACTGCATGAGTACAGCAAGCATACACATCCTTAGCACCAAACTTCTTTAAAGCTTCAGCTGCATTTACTATTGTTCCTGCTGTATCTATCATATCGTCAAGTAATATAACATTCTTATCTTTTACTTCACCTATGATGTTCATTACTTCACTAACATTTGGCTTAGGTCTTCTCTTGTCTATTATAGCAATAGGCACTTCCTTGCTGATATTATTAGCGAACTTTCTAGATCTTGTAACACTACCAAGGTCTGGAGATACTACTACTAGATCTTCTATGTCTAATTTCTTAGCAAAGTAATCTGCAAGTATCTTTCCACCTAGTAGATGGTCAACTGGAATATCGAAGTATCCCTGGATCTGTCCTGCGTGCAGGTCCATTGTAAGAACCCTATCTGCACCAGCTGATGTGATTAGATTGGCAACCAACTTAGCTGTAATTGGATCTCTAGCCTTTGCCTTTCTATCCTGTCTAGCATATCCATAGTATGGAATAACTGCCGCAACTGTACCAACAGAAGCTCTCTTAAGCGCATCTATTAGAATTAATAATTCCATTAAATTGTTGTTAACTGGGCTGTTTGTAGACTGGATAACAAATACATCACAACCTCTGATTGTCTCATTGATTGTAACAGATATTTCACCATCACTAAAACTACTAACCTGACAGTCAACTAATTCTACTCCTAAACATTTAGCTATCTTTTCAGCTAACTCTTTAGATGCGTTACCAGCTATAAGCTTCATCTTATGGCTATTGTAACAACTCATAATACACAAACCTCCTAAAAGTAATCTCTTAAAACTCCTAATTTCCTAATAGTATAACATATTTAAAAAATATGCCCTATTTCTTTATATAATTAACATACTATCTATAATTATAACATATTTTTTACATTTATTCACGTTTTTTAGTCAAGTCCTTGGTCTTTTCTTCTCTTTTTTTCAACCCAACCTGGCTTTAAAACCTGACGAGCCCTAGCTATGGCAAGATTACCCTCTGGTATATCGTCTGTTATAGTAGATCCAGTAGCAATAAATGTGTCTTCTTCAACTGTTACAGGAGCTACTAGGTTAGAATTTGAACCTACAAAGGCCCTGTCCTTTACAATAGATTTGAACTTGTTCTTGCCGTCGTAATTAACAAATACAACACCACAACCTACATTTACGTCACAACCTACTTCAGCATCCCCTATATATGATAGGTGAGATGCCTTAGACCCATCACCAAACTTGGCATTCTTGACTTCAACAAAGTCTCCTATCTTACAGTGGTTTCCTATATTTGCCTTTGGTCTTAGGTAGGCAAATGGTCCTACTGTAGTGTTTGTTCCTACACTTGCATCTATTACTTCAGACTTCTTTACGCTTGTGAAGTCTCCAATTATAGAGTTTTCTATGCTTGTATGAGGTCCTATCTTGCATGATGAACCTATCTTTGTACCCTTAGTCAACATACATCCAGGTAGGATGATTGTATCCTGACCTATCTCTACATCTGAATCTATATATGTAGAATCTGTATCTATTATAGTCACACCGTTAGTCATGTGTCTATCGTTTATCCTTCTTCTCATGATTCTTTCTGCGTCTGAAAACTGGTTTCTAGAGTTTATACCCATCAATTCTTCTATAGTTGCTCCAAGAAAGGCTCCTGCCTTTAGGCCCTTACGTCTGATTATCTCTATCGTATCTGGAAGGTAATATTCGTGCTGGGCATTGTTGTTGCCAACTAGGTATAGGGCATCCTTTAGGTCAGCTCCATTAAAACAGTATATACCTGAGTTTATCTCTTTGATGGCACGAGTTGCCTCATCAGCATCCTTCTGTTCAACTATTTTTACAAGGTCCCCATTTTCATCTCTGACTATTCTTCCATAGCCTGTTGGGTCTTCAATCTGGGCTGTTAAAACTGTTACTGAACAGCCATTTTTATCATGGTAGTCAAAGAAATTGACTAGGGTTTCTGGACTTATAAGTGGCGTGTCTCCGCATAATACAACTATTGTATCAGTGTCTCCTATATAGTCCTGGGCCATCAAGACTGCATGGGCTGTACCTAGCTGTTCTTTCTGATATACAGTCTGTACATTTGATTTTAAGGCAGCCTCTACCTCATCAGAACCATGTCCAAGAACCACTATAGTTTCATTTACACCTGCACTTGTAGATGCATCTATTACGTGGTTTACCATTTCCCTACCGCATACCTTATGTACAACCTTTGGATGTACTGATTTCATTCTAGTCCCCTTGCCTGCTGCAAGTATCACTGACTTCTTCATTATATTTCCTCCAAATTATAAAGATTTATATCTTGTTAATTTTATCTTACTTTACAACTATAGCCCTCTGCCCCATCTGGTAGTAAATCTTGGCAAACTCAATGAAATTCACCGTCTTTTTACCATGTATAGGATCAGCTATATATACCATACCCTTGCCCAAACCATGAACTACTACGCAGTGGAGATTTTTGTAAAAACTTACCCTTTCTCCCCTCTCATCTGTGTAAGAATTGACGCTATACTCAGGTGACTTGCCATCAGTTGTATACCATACAGCTACTGGTTTTTTGGATATAGCAACACTATGTAAAAGTGACAGTATATTCATGCCTGTCTTGTCTAGAGCATAGTTTCTAGCTCCTATGCTTTCAAAGTAGCTATTTGCACACTCTACAATAGGTCTTGCATATGCATAATACCCCCTGGAATTGGACCTTGGATTACCTATATAGGCCAGGTCAGGGTTGGCATTTGTTAGTCCACTCTTCTTCAAAAAATTGTCACTCAATTGCTCAGGCCTTACATTTATACCCTCGTGGCTGATCAGCATAGAAAGTGATGTCACTTCACAACCATTTGGCAAGTTAGGATACTGGCTTTTTAGGTCAATTTCCATAACCCTTGTAGGACCTAGATAAAATCCTAGTGCTATTACAAGCGCCAAGAGCGACAACTTAATTATCCTAATTACATTTTTCATTTCTTAAAAACCTCATCATGTAGGTAACTATACAAGTCTTGGTAAACCTCGTAGTAGGCCGTATTATCGCCACAGTCCACCTTTATAAAGTCTTTTCCCATAGTCTGTATGCTTATCTTTATATTGGATTTTTCCATTTTTATAGTATAGTTATCCTTGCTATTCTTAAATTCTTTTTCTGGCTGAATCTTGCCCACCTCTCTCTTGTAAAGGATCTTGTGAACCACATCATCCTTTCTCCACGGCCAAATTCTTTTTTCATCATTGCCATGTAGGACCGTCATCTTACCTATGCCACTGTTATCAGTTATAAAATCTAGGGAAGTATAGATCATCCTCCTATACATAGACTGAAACTCTTTTTTGCTTATTACAGGTATCTTATAAAATTCTGTCTTCTTGCCATCACTTATCTTAAAATAGTTAAAGTCTGTTTCAAATTTTATTCCTGTATCTGTTCTACCATAATTTTTAGGCGAAAAATCTCCATCTATAGACCTTATTTTGACAAATACCTCCATAGACCTCTTGAATTTATCAAGAGTGTCTCCAGATATTTTTATATTCTCTACCTCTTCATCAGAAATGTATACTTTTTTTCTCTGACTCAGCCTAACTACCAGACTTTTCTTTTCTTCCTCTTTTTTCCTCTGTTCTAACATCTGCTGGACAGAATTTTTTTCATCTCCAGTATCAACCTTTAATACATCATTGACTTGTGCTTGATCATTATTGTATTCTGTCAATTTAAAAACTACGAGATATATCACAAAACAAGCCAATACTACTAATACAGTAAAGAATATCTTATTATGTGTTATTTTTTTCCAAATACGTCTTAACATTTTTGCAGCTCCTTTATCCTAGAGTGCATACAGTCTGAAAGTCTTGCAAATTCTTCCAAGCTAAGTGTTTCTCCACGCCTTTTTTCATCTATACCAGCCACTGACAAGACAGCTGAGATATCTGTTTTGTCAAGAATACCCATGCTTGTAAGTGAGTTTAAAAGGGTCTTTCTTCTCTGACCAAAAGAAGCCTTGACTATCTTAAAGAACAAGTCTTCATCTTCAACCTTGTACTTTCTTTCTGGCCTTACCCTTAGTGCTATAACTATAGAGTCAACATTTGGTTGTGGTACAAATAAGTGTCTTGGAACCTTGGCAACAATCTCAGTATCGCAGTAGAACTGGACTGCCACAGATAAGGCACCAAAGTCCTTCTTTCCAGGATTTGCATTCATTCTCTCAGCAACTTCCTTTTGAACCATTACCACTATATCGGTTACATTTATATCCTCTTCCAAAAACCTCATAATTATAGGAGTTGTTATATAATATGGCAGGTTGGCAACCAACTTAACTGGACCACCGTCCAAGTTTTTATCTATAAGGTCCTTTATGTCCGCCTTCATTATATCTTCATTCACAATAGTAACATTATCAAAATCAGATAGGGTATCTCCAAGGATTGGTATTAATTTTTTGTCTATCTCTACTACCATTACCTTTTCTGACCTTGAAGCTAGTTCTCTTGTAAGTGTACCTATTCCGGGACCGACCTCTATGACCTTATCTCCCTGACCAGCTAGGGACCCATCTACTATTTTGTCTATTATATTGTCATCTATCAAAAAATTCTGTCCAAGTGATTTGGTGAATTTAAAATCATGCTTCTTTACTATTTCCATCGTCGCCTTGTGCGATGAAAGTCTCTTATCCATTCTATACCTCTGCTTTCACTCTACCTATAATTAATATATTTAAATGTTCCTTAGGGCTTCGTCAAATTCTTTCCTAGTAACCCCGTAATTATTCAACCTATTTAAAAACTGCTTGGAGTTGCCGTATCCTATACCCAGTATACGTCCTAGCTTGTCCCTCTTATCCGAAGAATTATCCCCTGCCAAAAGACCGTATTTCATCATATCAGCCTGAGAAAATATCTTTTCATTAGAAGGATTCTCCGTCCTCACCTTTTCAAGGGCAGCCCTTATATCCTCTGGACAGGCATTTTCTATACCTATATCGCCGTCTTTGGTAGCCTGGTCTCTAGGTAAAAAGGCATGCTTGCAACCATCAACCTCACTTGCTATCTTTTTTCTTATCTTCTCACCAGCAAAATCAGGATCAGTAAATATTATTACCCCCCTCTTTTCCTTGGCTGTTTTTATTCTTTCCATAACTCCCTTAGGAAATCCAAAACCTCCTGTAGCAATCAGTTCACAATCAAAGGCCCTCTTTACAGCCCTTATATCGTCTCTGCCTTCTACAACTATTACCTCTTTTATCATCCATATTAACTCCCATCCTAAACGAATACATTTTTATAAAATTAAAAATAAACTTCTCAACTAAAAAATTACGCTATTTTTATTATACTACAAATCTAGCTAGTCTCATAGTTCAAATAACATCTTAAATAGACTATAGATAAAAAATGATAAATATAAGACCCCAGGAAAATTCCTAGGGTCCTATATTTATATATAAACTATTTTTAGAAAGCTGCTTCAAGTTTGACCTTCTTACCATTTCTGTAGACCGTTATAGAATCCTTAGCTCCAGATGAGTAAGAATACAATTTTTTACTTACGTCTCCCAATGTTTTGATGTCACTATCACCTATCTTGATGATTATATCTCCTGGTTTAACTCCTGCCTTGCCAGCTATAGAGTCCTTCTTAACTGACCTTATGGCTATACCATTTTCTACACCCAAGTCTTTTCCTGTATAAGATGTATATGTGGATACGTCTATACCGGATATACCTAAAATAGGTTTTGTAAGGTTGCCTTCTTCCACAACCCTATTAACCACGGACTTGACTATATTTATAGGTATTGAGAATCCTAGGTTGTCTGCATTGGCCTTGGCTGTATTTACACCTATTACCTGGCCTTCTTGGTTAAATAGAGGACCACCACTATTACCTGGGTTTATACTTGCATCTGTCTGTATCAGACCAGACATATTGTTAGATGCTGTATTTACATTCCTATTTAGACCACTTATTATACCCTGGGTAACTGATGTCATAAGGTCTGTTCCCAGCGGATTACCTATTGCTATGGCTATGTCACCTACGCTAATCTTGTCGCTATCACCCAATTCAAGAGGCGCTAGGTTAGACTTTGATACCTTAACTATAGCAAGGTCTAGATTGGTATCATACCATATAACCTCGCCCTTTGTAGACTTGCCATCAGAGAATAATACACTCACCTTATTGGCCTTGCCATCAGATACAACGTGTGAGTTAGTAAGTATATAACCCCTCTTATCAACCACAAATCCTGTACCTGTTCCCTTCTGAACACGTCTATCAGGTCCACCTTCATCGTCAAAATCTCCAAAAAGGCCACCTAATCCGTCTCCAAGAGAAAGTCCAGAAGATTGAACTGTCTCAGATACTATTCCGACAACAGAAGGAGATGCCTTTTGGGCTACTGCCTGATATACATTTTGACTCTTGGCAGATGCACTATCTATCACTTTGTTAGATGTCTGCCCTGTATTGCCAGTAGGTTGGCTATCGCTAACTAGCGCCCCCCTGTTCTGAAGCATATTCATCGTAAACACACTACCACCTACAGAAGACACCAGTGCAACTACCAAGACTAAAACAAAAGTTCTAAATTTCATATTCGTCATTCCTTTCCATATCTTTTAGCCTATTATATGATTAAGCACTTAATATAAACTTAAATCAAATAAGAATTGTATATAAGATATCAAATTAATGACGACTATATTAAACTAGTCTTTTTTTCTTAAATACCATACCTGCATAAATAAAACATATAAATTCTGCAACTATAAAGGAATACCAAACGCCTTCCATGCCCATCAGCCTAGTCAAGATCCACATACTAGGAACCAAGAGCAATAATTGCCTCATCAAATTTATAATTATACTATAAGATACCCTTGCTGTCGCCTGCATATATGAAGCTATAATGGTTGATAGGCCGTTAAATACATAAGATAAGGCCATTATCCTAAGTGCACCTACTCCAAAATCCATCATGGCCTCAGATGCCATAAATATCCTAAGAACCAACCTTGGAAATACTATAAGCAAGATTCCACCGAGTCCCATCATAAGGCCTGCTATAATACTCGCATACCTTGCTGAATCATTAAGCCTCTTATAATTCTTAGCCCCAAAATTGTAACTCATAATAGGTATAGTACCCTGGATCAGACCATTGACAGTCATAACTATCAACTGTTGGACCTTGAAATATGCCCCAAAAAATGCAACTGCAGTAGTTGAATATACAATCAAAAAGGCATTGGCAATAGACACCATTATAGCCCCAAGGACATTCATAATAAACGATGGCAGTCCAAATATGAATATATCCTTGAATATCGACATATCTAGCCTTAACCCCTTAACCTTTATCTTGACCTTTTGCCTTGTAAATATCAAAACATAGAAGGCCAATGCCATAGATAGGCTGTAGCCCAATACAGTAGATACCGCCGCACCACCTATTCCCATCTCAGGAAAGGGGCCATAGCCAAATATCAATATGGGGTCTAGGACAAAATTTAAGACTACACCCGCTATCTGAAATAGCATTGGGGCCAACATATTGCCAGTAGCCTGAATAATCTTTTGTATGGCAATATGGACCATATTGGGTACCTGCATAAGCGTACATATCATCATATAAGTTATGGACAGGTCATATACATTTTCACTTAGGCCAAATGACATAAAATATGGCTTTAATATAAGATAAACTAGGGTCATAATTATAAGCCCCATAATCGTTGAAAGAATAATCCCGTGACTTACTATTGAGTTTGCCTTATCAAAGTCTTTTTGTCCCAATTTTTTGGCTATAAGTATATTTATCCCCACGCCTATACCTATCGAAGACGCCAACATAAATGTTGTAAGTGGAAATGACAGGGATACTGCTGTCAAGGCATCTTCAGATATCCATGAAACAAATATACAATCTACAAAGTTGTATGTATATTGAAGAAACATGGAAAATAAAGGTGGTAGAGACATGGATATTATTAATTTTAACATTGGCGTGGTTTCCATTTTATTTTGTTCAACCATTTTTTTACCCCCAACTCCCCTTTATTTATAAGACAATAGGATGGGAACACTCCCATCCTACTATATTATAGGTCGAGGCAACCTATTATTTATTAATTGTGTCTACAAAGGATTAGAAGAATCTCCCCTATAGATAATTGTGTTTCATTTCTATGTCGTGTACCTCTCTACCTTCCTTGAACTTAATCTCTCCAGGAAGTATACAGTCAAGCACTGGACATACATTTAGGCATAGGTGGCAACCAACACAGTTGTCATTTATAACTGGCTTTCTAGTTTCGCCATCCCAATCTATAGCCTGGTGGGCAGCATCGTAGCATGATACATAGCATCTACCACAACCTACACACTTGTCTTCATCTATCTTTGGTATAATCTTGAAATCTCTGTCTAGTTCTTCAGCTGGAACTATATTAGGAAGGGCCATACCTACTAGGTCCTCAATCTTGTCAATTCCTCTTTCATCCATGAAGTGAGATAGACCAGAGATCATATCTTCTACAATTCTATAACCATACTGCATTACTGAAGTAGTAACCTGAAGATTGCTAGCTCCACATAGCAAGAATTCTAATGCATCTGACCATGTTTCTATACCACCCATACCAGTAATTGGCACGTCCTTTAGTTCTTCATGCTGTTTCATCTGAGTTATAAATCTTAGGGCTATCGGCTTTACAGCTGCTCCTGAATAACCAGATATAGAAGACTTAGCGTTTACAACTGGCATAGCAGTCATATTCTCAACGTCTATATTAGTGATGGCCTTTATTGTATTTATAGCAGCTATACCCTTGGCTCCACCCTTCATTGCAGCCATGGCTGGTATTTCCATATTACCTATGTTTGGAGTCATCTTAGCTATTACAGGTAGGTGTGTTGATTCAACAACCGCCCTAGTATACTTCTCAACTAACTCTGGATTCTGACCAACATCTGAACCCATAGCATGGCTAGTCATCTGTGGACATGAGAAGTTACATTCGATCAAGTCTGCACCAGCTTCTGTAACTTTCTTTGCAAGTATACTCCACTCTTCTTCTGTAGATCCCATTATAGATACTGCAAGTACCTTAGTTGGGAAGTCCTTCTTTAGTCTGCTTATATATTCTAGGTTTTTTTCTAGAGGCTTGTCTGATATCTGTTCCATATTCTTAAAACCAGTCCAAACAGCACCTTCTTTTCTAGTTATATCGAATCTAGGTGAACATTCATCAGGTATAAATATACCTATTGTCTTGTAATATACTCCTGCCCATCCAGCTTCGAAAGCCTTCTTTATCATATCGTAGTTACTACATACTGGAGATGAAGATAAGAAAAATGGATTCTCACACTTAACTCCTAAAAAGTCTATTGAAAGGTCTTTAACTAATGCCATCTTATTTGTCCCCCTTTATTCCTAGGTAATTCAAAATCTCATCTGCAGAAACTTTACCATCTGCAACAGCCTGTACTACAGTCATACCGCCGTTTACTATATCTCCATTCATAAAGGCACCCTTTGGAAGATCTATCTCTCTATAATCGTCACTGGCCTTTTGTCCTATAGCAAATATTACTGTATCAGCCTTCATGCTCAGTTCTGAAACATTGTCCCATGACTTAAATAACATCTTTTCAACCTGCCCGTCAGCATTCTTTTCAATCTTTTCTGGAGCAAATCTAGTATGTATTGGTACACCCATTGACTGAACATATTTTATTTCTTCGTGGTAGGCTGGTGCTTCTTCTATAGTTCTTCTGTATACTATAGCTACATTCTTTGCGCCTAACTGCTTAGAAGTAGATGCACAGTCCATGGCAACATCGCCACCGCCTATTACAAGGATATCATCGCCAAGCTTGATATTTCCATCGTTTTCTCTAGCGTATTTCAAGAATTCCTGAGCTGAGTACACTCCCTTAGCATCCCTGCCTTCTATATCAGGAATTGATCCCTTCCAAAGGCCAACACCAACGAATACAGCATCATATTCTTTTAGTAGTCCTTCAACTCCGTCCTTACCATCTATTCTTGTATTGAACTTAAACTCAACACCTAATTTCCTAACCTGGTCTATGTCGTGTTCTATAACATCCTGAGGTAGTCTTGATGGAGTGATTCCATATGTCAACACACCGCCTGCCTTTTCATACTGTTCAATGATTGTTACATCAAGGCCTGCCTGAGCAAGTTTTGCAGCACATGCTAGGGATGCTGGACCTGAGCCTATACAAGCTACTTTCTTGCCAACCTTAGTCTCAGGAGCCCTTAGTGTCTGCATATTGAATAATTTTTCTTGCTCAATAGCAAACTTCTGTAGCTTACCAATCTTAATTGGCTCGTCTATTCCACACCTTGCACACTCTTTCTCACAAAGGTTTCCGTATGGACAGACAAGGGCACAAGTTCCACCAAGTATATTGTTTTCTCTGATAGTTTCAGCTGCACCCTTAAAGTTTCTCATTCTTATAGATCTTATAAACTTTCCTGGGTTAGTTCCAGCTGGACATCCCTTGCTACATGGAGCATCTTCACACAACAGACATCTAGTAGCTTCTTCCATAGCTGTTCTGATATTAAAGTCTTTTTCTGCCGGTTCACCGTACTTTATTTTTTTTACATAACTCATTGCATAGTCCCCCTGTTTAGATTTTGTATAGGATAATTATGTTCATAATTGATATCTTCTTGACAACGCAAGGTATAGGTCCACATATTAGATAAGACCTAGCCCGGTTTTTCTTTTT
>NZ_ADJN01000049.1:0-2712 GCF_000178095.1 Peptostreptococcus anaerobius 653-L
GGCTTCATTTTTGGCTGGTTTGATTGTTGAATCGTTCATATAAGGATGACAAAAGTGGGGCTACCACACTTCGAATAGGAAAAAAGAAGAACTCAGGATTTCTCCCAAGTTCTTTCTTTTTACTTTATTTACTTAGCTCGTTTAAAACTCTATCACTTACCATAGTTCTACCACCAATTGCTGTAATCTTTTGGATTCTTTCTTTAGCGATATAGTCTTTTAGTGATTGTGGTGCGCTGTTTGCTTGTGTTAATAGGATTGGCATATCTAAGATACCACCTACTGGTCCTATTACAAGTGCGTCCATCCAATGTTCTCCATTTGCTAAGAATATTTTGTTAGTATTAAACTTCTTAGTTGCTATATCAATAGCTGTTTCGTATCTTGTTCTACCACTTAATCTTTCTGCTACTGTTGGTAGTGAAGCTTCTAGTGATTTATTTACTGTTGTGTATCCACCTGCTATTGTTACTTTGTTTATAGCTAGTTCTGTTATAGCATCTTTAACTGATTTTGGTAAGTTGTTTGCTCTTACTAGTAGTATTGGGTAACCTTCTCTTGATGCGTAAGGTGCTACTGTTAGTGCGTCTGCAAATACTTGACCTGATGCTACTACTGCGTGTCCAAGTTTTCCAGTGATTCCAACTACTCTTCTTGCAACTTGTGCTGAAGTTTCGTATCTGTCTCTACCGTAGATTCTTTCTACTGTATCTTTATCAAATTTAGCTAATTCTTTCTTAACTGCTTCTGATACTGATTTGTTTCCACCTACGACTATTACATCTTTTGCTCCCAGTCTTTGAATTTCTGCTGCTACTCTAGGGTCAAGTTTGTTAGTATCTGTTAGTAAGATAGGTGCCTTTAAAAGCTTAGATAATACTGATGCTGTCATTGCGTCAGGGAAATCTTTCTTATCTACTACAATTACTGTGTTCGCTTTTCCAAAGTATTTCTTAGAAATATCGATAGCAGTTTCAACTCTGTCCTTACCATGAACTCTGTCTGGAGTTGATGGTGTTGATGGTCTTGACGGTCTTGATGGAGTTGGGGTTTTCTTACCTTTTACTGTTGTTTCAGCAGTGTTTGGTTTTTTACCCTTTTCTGTTTGTTCAACAGTAATCTTATCATTTTCTTTTAGTGGCTTATCTTTTGGTACTGGTACTTCCCATTTACCCTTATCATTTACTTCAGCTTCACCAATTTTGTTACCAACTTTATCTTTGACTACAATATTAGCTCCTGGCTTACCTTCTCCAGTAATCTTGTCGTCACCTTCAGTTGGTCGGTCTATTATTGGTTTTTCTGATTTTTCTTCTGTTGTATTGTCTTTTGTTACAACCAAGTTATCAGTGTTTGCTGTTAACTTATCTTTTGTTAATACTACTGGTTTTCCATTGTTTCCATCAACAGTCATGTCTGTTCCGTTTCCTGGATTTGCTGTTATTCCATATTCACCTAGCTTGTCAAATGGCACGTCTTGTGTGTTTCCATTTTTGTCTGTTAGTGTTACTACTAGCCTGCTTAGGTCTAGTTTACCCTTTGTAGCATTTCCTTCAACGTAATTTAGGTCTGGTTGTGTTTTTACTTCCATTCCTGTTACGTTGTTTTTATCAAATACTGCATTTACTGCGTTTGCTGTAAATGTTAAGTCTTTGTCTGCTACTGGTACTGTCCATGGGTTTTCGACGTTCCATGACGGATTCTTGAATTGTGTTTCATCTGTAACTTTTAGTGTTGGGAACTTGTCATGGGCTAGTGTTTCGCCTTTTTTAACTGCATAGCTCTTACCAAACAATGCGTTATCTGCAATTCCTGTTCCCTTTGTTACTGTTACCTTGTGGAATCCTGTTGGTAGCGGATTGTTGTCATTTGGATTGATTTCGTCTCCACTCTTTATGAATGTTGCCACACGTACTTGTCCGTCTGCTACTTTGTCTTCTGGTGCTTCGTTCCAATGCCAGAATACGTAGTCGTTTCCGTCATTTGTTGTTGGCATTGTGAATTTTGCCCATTCTGTATCTTTTTTAACTAGGGCTGAGATTACTGCTTTGTTCTTTAATTCGCCTAGTGTTAGCGTTCCTGAATTGTCTGGGCTTGCTTTAAATCCTACTACTACATACTCATCTCTCTTGATTGGTTTCTTGTCTTCTGGATTTTCTGTTGGGATATTTGGATCGTTTTTATCTCCAGGTTTTTTAGGATCTGTTGGTTCAAATGGTATTACTGAATCTGTAGTTGTGTCTTCTTTTCCTTTTACTTTTGCTTGAGCTTGGTCAGATTCATCTTTACCATTTTCTTTTTGTGTAGCTAAGATTGTATCGCCTTCTTCAAGATTTACTCCATCAGGTACATTAGCTGTCCAGTTTCCATCATTGCCTACAATTACATCTCGAGCAATTGGTGAACCTTGACCAGTTCCACCCTTATCCTCTTTAGTAACGCTAACTTTAGCTCCTGGAACACCTGTACCTGAGATAGTTCTATCTCCAGCTTTTGGTGCATTGATTGTTGGTGGGTCAGTTTGACCTTCTGTAGTTTGAGCTGTTGCTTTTGCCGTGAATGTTGTGTTTTTTGTTATTGCTTGATCCCATGGTTTTTCTACATTCCATTTTGCTTCTTTGAAGTTATCTGCCGCTTCTGGTGTTGGGAATTTATCTTTTGCTAGTTTACTGTCTTTAAATACTGCATAAGATTTTCCATATAGACCATTAA
>NZ_ADJN01000048.1:0-9505 GCF_000178095.1 Peptostreptococcus anaerobius 653-L
ATTGATCAGGTCTTTTTATATTATCTATCTTATACTATATATCATTCAACCTTCCATCCCTTATAGATATAACCCTGTCCGCATCTCTATATCTATAAAATCAGTTCTCTATATCCGCACACAAGTAAGGAGCAGTAAACAATTACTCCGTACTAGGTTTGTGTACCTACGACAACTATTTACTACTCCTCTATCAATTTCACAAATTTTATATCTTACCCTCTCTTTTTAGTATCTCTTTTATGCAAGGTTGATTTATTAATGGTCCGCTAGTATCTGGACTACAAACAATATCAGGCCTTGTCTGCTCTAGTTCATTTATAAGGCCACTTTCTGTTGTTCCTAGACTATAGGAATACCTCATTACATAGCCCGTCTTAGGTAGGTGTACCTGCATTGGGTCAAATCCTATGCCATCTCCCCCTGTTTTCTCTCCAACTAGAGTGGCAAGACCACTCTCCTTAGTAAAGGATGCCATGCCCTCTGCAGAACTATAAACCCCCTTGTCAACTAGCAAGTATATATTACCCTTGAATCTTATTGAATTTTTATTTGGTTTAATATATTCTAAATCATGATTATAAAAATTAAAGTCCTTTAAAATATCCTTTGTTTGAGCTGGAAATCCAAAAGACTTAATAGTTACCTCGTTGAGCTTTTCAAATCCCATCATGTCTACGATTTTTGGGTTTCTATCAGACCTTATAAACAAATAATTTTTAACACTATATGGTTTATCTATTATGATAGGGTATAAAAAATCTGTGTAATAAGAGCTATTACCTCCAGCA
Source organism: Peptostreptococcus anaerobius 653-L (assembly GCF_000178095.1). NCBI lineage: Bacteria > Bacillati > Bacillota > Clostridia > Peptostreptococcales > Peptostreptococcaceae > Peptostreptococcus > Peptostreptococcus anaerobius. The sequence goes on from NZ_ADJN01000048.1 coordinate 792, forward strand.
TTTCCCCTTATATCAATTACCAACGCCTTGTAATTCTTAATCTTTTCTAGATATGGAAGAATTACCTTCTCGTCTTTTTCGATTCCAGGTCCATTTTGCATCACATTGACTTTTATGTAGGCTAGGTCTTTCTTTATGTCGCCAACTTGAACATTACTTTTACCCTCATTTCCTGACAGATCATCCATATAGTCATCAGAATCATGCTTTTTAAATGCTTCTTTTACCGTATCATTATTAATATTGTATCTGGCTCTTGCTGTCGGATACTCATACTCACTTGCTAATTCACCAATCAAATCGGACCCCCAGCTATTCATCTTATATATCATATAGTATGAAAGACCTTCTTTTTCATTGATTAAATGTGTGTGTCCATTATGTAAATCCTCTAAAATATCATTCATTTTCTTATAAAAATCTGAATCACTCGTAGATTTTGAAATTTCAGCCCTGTATTTATCCCTATTAGCTAGCCAGTCTACTCCACTTAGCTTTTTGTTTACTTCAAAATATGGGTATGTTTCTTTTAAAACATCATATGCATAGTCAAAATCTGATATATAATCTTCTTTTGTAATTATAGGACTCCCAACTTTTGGCATATCCGAAAATTTAATATGGTAGCTAACAAACCTACCTATCCAAGAAATATTTAAACTAATAACTACGACTACCACAAATACAGCTAACAAAATATTAATTTTACGTTCGTTTCTGCTCTTCATATTTTCAAAAACCTCATTTCCAAATATTTTTATGATTTAGATTATATAAAACTATGCTTGTGCATAAAATCAAAAGTCACATAAAACCAATTCAAGCTTGTTGAATTGGTTTTACAACTATATACTCCATTAATATTATTATACTTATTTTAACACAGGATTCGCAATGAATCATTTTTTTTATTCAGTTGTACAAATTGATTATACAATCAACCTTTTAAATTTCTTTTATAGCATTACTTAGATCATCATTCAGTATCATCTTAATGCTACTTCTAATTGCCAATAGGACACCTAATACTATCACTCCAAATATTAATAAAATTGGTACATAATTTAGATTTAATAGTATCTCCTTTGATACGAAAACAAGCTCATACTGACTTCTATAAGAACGCACAAATACAGCTAATATGAATACAGCAATATAGAATATAGCTACATCCCTAAACAATATTTTAGACTCTCCATAAATCATTTTTTTAATCTGCTTATTTGTCATTCCTGCCGTAGAAAGCAGCTGAAATTCTCTTTTTCTTGCCCTTAAATTACCATGGAAACTATTATATGCATTTGATAGAGCAAGTATTATGAGTATGATTTGTATTCCGAAATTCAACATATGTTCATTTCTAACTTGTTCTTCATCAGAAGCTTGATTTAAAATAGCATTTGTTGTTGAATGGTCACTTTTAGGAATATACGAAGATATAATTCGCTCACAATTATCAGATACTTTATCTAATTTTTCCTTAGCTTTAACTTTAATGTTATAGTACCTTGTTGGATCAGCCTTGTCTTGTCCATGTTCTTCAATAAATTTTTCGAGATTCTCCATTGTAGTAAATACATATATACCTTTTTGATTCTGTGCATCTAAATCAAAAGGAAAATCTTTTATATAACCATCAATATGAATCGGCATCTTTTTTCCATCTGCATTATAGCGAAGTACAAGGTCTTTATTATCACTATTTGTCAGACTAATATATTTTCTAAATGAATATGGTGTATTATTTTTGTCAGGCGTTTTATTCAATAGAATATAGGTTGTCTCTTCACTTAACTTATTTGTACGAATCACATTATCAAAATCCTGCCTATAAAGACCTATAATGTTCACATACATATCCTCTATACTTTTATTACCTGATTCAACAGCATTTTTTAATTCATCCGAATTAAATCCTTTATTATCACTCAAATAAAATTTAAAGCTCTTGTCCTCATAAACATGCATCTCATCAATTCCATCTAACTGATACAATTCACTGAGCATTTGCTTGTTTATCTGTACATCTGTAAATATCTGCGATTGAAAATTGTATTGTTCTTTATGTTTTCCGTAAGTTTCATCGACAGTTCTATATGATTGAGAGACTAATACCAATGTCATAACCATCGCTGATAGTAACATCGCCAAAATAATTGTTTTATAGGTTGAACTGTAAGCTTTAAAATAATCTTTTGCCAAAGTCTTCTCAACCTTGCCGTGTATTTTAGATTTTCCATACTTTATTTTCCCGCCAGTAATTCCTGTCAATCCCTCAATTACATTAAGTTTAGCACTCTTTCTCGCTGGCACAATTGCAGATAAATATACTGTTATAAATGATAAAACTAAAATAAGAAACATTGTTGGAAAAGAAACAGAAACTAAGTGAAATTCTGTAGCCCTCATTTTTTCACCAAATATATCAGACATATTTTTATAAGTAATAGAATTATTTAACCACATTAGATAAAATAGCAGATTTGCGGTTAAATATGACACTACAGTACCTGCTAAAATCGGCACTACACCAATTTTAACCGCCTTTTGCCTTATCATCTTTTTAACTTGTTTTTCTGTCATTCCAACACTTTTAAGTAAAGCTAATTCTTTTATATCCCTATTATTCCATACATTAAAAGCACCATAGATCATAACAGCGAATAGGAAAACTAGCACTATGCAGGCTCCATAAGATTCAACCCACTCTGCCATTACAGATTTAGGTGGAATTATGCCAGACGGATAGATCATTTTATACTCTAAAATAGGCTTGTTGAAATATAATCTTCCTGTATCTATAGATTTTTTATAATCAATCTTAAAATCATCAAAGAGCTTCTTGGTAAGGGTATACGTATCTCTTGGATTCTTATACCAGATATAGGCTTCTATACCATCTGCATTTTTTAGTATATTTCCTTTGCTTTCATCAGTTAACAATCCAATTAAAGCACTTTCTTCAAAACTACTTTCATAGTCACAATATTCACCTACAAGTGTGTATTCTTTATCCTTTACTTTGAGTGTAGAACCTATCTTATAATCTTTATTTTTTTGAAAAAAACGAGTTGGGGCAATCAATTCACCAGCAGTATTTATATTACTACCACGAACAATATCATATCCTTTTAAGCACTTGAAATAATTCCCTTTTTCTATAATCGTAGCGTTTAAATCTGTTGAAATCATTTTGTCAAATGAAACTTTTTCTATATCTTTATTAGCAAATATTTTACCTATCATATTTGTATTCACATCTGTAAAAGAAACATGGTATTCTCCTACAGAAGAAACTATTTCATGATATTGTCCTGATTTAACGCTTCCAATAATAAAGATAATAGTACCAAGTAAAACAACTGCTAAAAAAATGGATAATCTGGTTGCAAGTGTATCTTTTTTGTTAGTCGTTATCTGAGAATAAGAGAGTTCATTAATGATTTTCATAGCCTATACCCTCCATCTGATTTAACTTTCCATCAACCATTCTATAAACCTTATCACATGAATTAGCTACTTTTTCGTCATGGGTAATAATCATAATAGTTGACTCAAATCGCTTATTTACAAGCCTAAATAAAGAAGTTATTTCTTCTGAATTTTTTCTATCTAAGTTACCTGTAGGTTCATCGGCTAAAATAATCGCAGGTCTTGTAATAAGGCTTCTTGCAATAGCCACTCTTTGTTGCTCACCACCTGATAATTGCTTAGGAAATCGGTCAAGTTTTTCTTCTATTCCTAATGTTGTTATAATCTCATCAAAATATTTTTTATCTTCCCTTTTATTATCAAGAAGCAAAGGTAATAATATATTTTTTCTAACACTGATATTAGGAATCAAGTTAAAAAACTGGTAAATCACTCCTATATTTCTACTACGAAAAACAGTAAGTTCTTCTTTACCCAATTTGGTTATATTCTTATCTTGAATATAAACCTCTCCACTTGTAGGTTTATCTACACCGGCTAATAAATGTAGTAATGTTGATTTTCCTGAACCGCTATCGCCAATAATCGCTACTAAATCTCCTTTTTGAAGCTCAAAATTTACATCCGAAAGAGCATTTACTTTTACTCCTGAATCATATGTTTTAGTTAAATTAATCGTTTTTACAATACTCATAGCATCAATCCTCCTTTGTTTATAAATAAAATACCAACACAAAGTGACTGGAAAGTGACTGAATGAAAGAAACAAAAAAAGACAAGCTACATAAGGGCAACTCGTCTTCTCTACTACCTATAAAACCTAAGTTCAAAACTATTAGATATTCTTCCTCTTGTATAGATAAGTTCACCATTTTGTTTTTCAATAATCGTTTTCGCCATAGGTAAACCAATTCCATATCCTTTAGAATCTTTATTTTCTTTATAGAATCTTCGATATATTTTTTTCAGATTATCTTTAGATATTCCTTTACTAAAATCTTCCACAATGATACTTTGATAAATATTGGTTTCTTTTAAATATATCTTTATTCCTTTAGATTCAGAAGCTTCTATTCCGTTCTTTACGATGTTATAAATTGCTTCATATGTCCATTTTCTATCACAAATCAATTTATAGTCATCACCTACAACAGGAATCTTAATATCTCTATTTGCAAAAAGTATTTCCATTTCTGTAACAACTTCATCAATTAAATTTTTTACACTAATACTTTCTTTTTTCATCTTAATCGTGCCTGAATCTAAGGCTGCTAACTTTAAAAGAATATCAGTTAGCTGATGTAATCTATTACTACTTGTTCTTATACGATTGATATAGTCTTTTTTATTCTCTTCATCTTCCTCCATCAAATCAAGCATAAGTAAAATCCCGGTCAAAGGAGTTTTTAATTGATGAGCAATATCCTCAGTATATTCTCTTAATATTTGTTCTGATTTCACAGCCTTATCAGTTATAACTTTTTTCTCACCAATCACTTTTATGATTTCGTCTCTAAGTCCTCCAAATTCATCGTCTGTCACTTCATAATTTCCCATATTTGTATCTAATGAGTGTAGTAATAAAAAAATATCGTCTATCCTTTTCTTTATCCTTTTTTCCCTATGTTTATAATCCAAGACAAGTAATCCAAATAGGATTGCGTTTGCAATAACAAAAAAAATAAAAGTGATTATATCGAATCTCGGACTAAGATAAACAATTAATAATGACAAAAATAGATTTAGGAAGATTATACAAAGAAACCTTTTATTTTCTTTCATTGTCACTGTCCTCCCACATATAACCTAATCCCCTTACAGTTTTTATATACTTACCGTAGTCTTTTAACTTATTCCTAAGCCTTTTAATCGTTACTGTTAGTGTATTATCATTTACTTCATACAGATCATATCCCCATACAGAATCAATTATTTTTTCTCTGATGATATTTATATTTTTGTTTTCTAAAAGAAGTTCAAGAACTGCAAACTCTTGTCTATTAAGTTCTAAATTTTCATTATTTAACTTCGCTGTCATCGAGGTTAAATTCAAACTCAATTCATGAAATACTATTTCGTTATTATTCGTATCTTTTCTTCTAAAAAGATTATCTATCCTTGCCTTTAAAATCGGCAAAGAAAAAGGTTTCGTAATATATTCGTCTGCTCCGTTTTCAAAACCTTTTAAAACATATTCATCTGCATTTTTTACAGTGAGCATGATCACCGGTATACTTGAAAACTCTCTTAACCATTTTAGATATTCAAAACCTGATCCATCAGGAAGATTCACATCAAGTATTATTAAGTCAAAGTTTTTTAAGTCTATTTCTTCAGCAGCTGCTAAACTATCTAAAATAGACACTTCCATATCATATCGTTTCAAGAAAGTAGAAACAGCAAAAGATATTGTACTGTCATCTTCTATCATTGCTATTTTCATAAATGTTCTCCTTATAATAACTACTATTCAATATCATCAAAACTAAATACATCATTAGGCGTACACTCTAAAGCCTTACATATTCTTTCTAAGTTTTTAAGTGTTATAGGCTTATTTTTTCCCATTTGTGCCATAACATTAGTTGTAAGTCCTGCCATAGCTATTACATCTGTTTTCTTTAACCCTTTTTTTGCTAACTGTATCCATAGTGGTTTATAGTTAAGTGCCATAATATCCCTCTTTTTCTCTTTATTAAATTTATTTAATTATAGCATAAATATTGATTCGATTCAATCTTACATTGATTTAATGATTTGTTTTAGAGAATTTGTTGTGTTATTCCATCCTTATTTTAAGTATAAAAAAGGGTTCTTTGTCAACTATCGTTGATGAATAAAATCCGAAATTTATGCGACAGCATCTTGGATACATATAGTATCCTTGATGTTGTCTTTTTTCTTTATGTGAATCTTTTTCCTTAATAGTACTCTTAATCTCATATTCTGAAAGCTTCTAAAGCCGAATACGGTCTTCTTCATCGATTTAATTAGATTGTTGTTCCCTTCTACAACAGCGTTCGTATAACCTGTTTCTAGAAAATTTACGATAGCATCCTTGTAACCATATAGCGTGTTAATGGCAGTCTCAAACTCTGGTGGAATAGAATCCTGATTTAAATTCATCTATTCCAAGTACCTCTGGTAGACATTGTTTATTTACCTTGAAAACATTGGACCTTAGAACTCTCTGAACTGTTGCAGTTGACACGCTGTAGGTAGATGCTATGTGTTTTAAGGATACATTTTCAGCGAGCTCAATGTTTATGCATGATTTGATTTCCGTTTTTGACAATCATATAGTCCTTATTTTCTCCATTACAATGGTCACAAGAGTCAGGTATATATGTCAATTTGCCCTTAATGACCGTATGTTCAATTCCTCTAATAGTCTCATTTTTGAAGAAATCTTGATCAAATTCTATGTTTCTATCGTAAATTTCAATTATTTTTGCTATAATACTCGTAGATGACATGTCAATTCTCCTTTGTTATTTGGTTTTTGTCGACTTTATTATACAACGGAATTGACATGTTTTTCAATTTATTGACATATTTTCCATATAAAGAACAATAGCGCTGACAGTAACATCAATCCTCTTAGTCTTACGACTTTGAAAGCATTTTTGTTACCATCAACGCTATATATTATAGAATTTTTTTATTTCTAATCGTTCTTGGTTTAAATATTATAACTTGTATAATCCTCATCGATTTAGTATGATCTCCAAAAATAACATATGTATAAGTTTTCTTTCATTTAAAATTTCAACTAGGATCTATAAGTCAAAAGAATTTTAAAAACAAAACGGTCCCAGATTTGGGACCATTTTTGTGTTTCTATAATTTATTGTTAATTTTTTTTATCATATTTTTCTCATAAAGATAAAAGATGTAAGATATTAGTAAATAAATGCCAACAAAGTAAATGGTGGAAATTACAATAGAAAAATCATTATTAAACCACCTTAGGTAAAGGCCTGCAAAGATAAAATAGATAAGCATTACACAAAAGTGGATTGTTTGATTTAAATAGCTTGCCCTATTTTTATTTTTGAAAATTGCTCCCATTAGGACAGATACCAAACCAAAACCACCATATACTAGGCATTGGATAATTTTTGCATAACCTAGTCCATGACTTGCTACAAATTCAGATACTCCAACTATATTTTCTTTAATTATCATAGATAAAACTGCCTCGACTAAGGCGCCTATTCCTACACCTGCTAAAAATCCAACTAACAAATCTTTAATTTTTTTCATAAGTCCTCCTTATAGGCCGAGAGCCTTTCTAAATTTTTTTAAATTTCTCCTAGAAACATAAGCAACATCACCGTTGTTAAGTTCAACTGCGATTGTTCCTGTAAAAGACAAGTCAAGCTTTTTTACAAAGTCGAGATTTACAATGTCTGAACGAGATATCCTGATAAACTTCTTTTTATCAAGTCTCTGATCTAATTCATAAAGAGTAAGTCTTGATGAAAAAGTTCCGTTCTTTGTCTTTACAAAAACACTTTTATCTTGGGCGAATATTCTAATAATTTCTTCATATGAAAGTATAAAAACTTCCTTATCACGAAAGGCAACAAGCTTGTCTACTAATCTATCTGCTAGCAAATCTTTTATGGTTTCAACTTCCTTAGAATACTCCCTGGCATATATTTTAACCCTTGTTTCTTCAATGGTTTCATCAATTATGATATCAATTTTCATACCTACCTCCACCTCCTGATTATATTATAGAACCTATACTAATATTCTGCATCCCATTTCTGACAAAAGGTCATAATTTGAAGATAAGAGGTCCCTTATAACCATGCTATTTTCAAATTCAATATTTAATCGTTTTTATATCTTTTGATTCTTATCTTATTTGCCCTAGTTTTTGCATGTAAAACTTCTTGCTTGTATAAAAAACGGATAACATTTCTGCTATCCATTTTAAAGTTTCATTAATATAATCTAATACTTTATTTTTCTTTTTCCTTCATCATAAAATGGTATTTTACCTAATGAATCCTGAACAATTCTATATGTTTTTTTTGGCTTAAATTCTAATTCTTGAATCTCTATTTCCTGCTTATTGCCTTTTCTATCCATTATTTCCAAAAAATAAACTCTTTCCATTTCATCACCACCATAATCTCTATAAGGATTTTGGTATGCCCCATAAATATATTCTATCTCTCTGGCTGAAATCTCATATACAGAATTTTTACCAGAATTTTTCTCATAATATCTAAAAAGTATATTTCGTAAATTGCAATATCAATTTGTAC